>JAFTQJ010000017.1 GCA_017462785.1 Oscillospiraceae bacterium
AAACGGAATAACGCTCTGACGCAGTTCCTTGTAGAATGTCGCTGCTTCGCACTTGTTGAAAGTGGGAGTGACAACGATCATCGGCTCAATATCGCCGTTCATGATCATGTGGTCGAGCATATGATCGAGCTTGACATCATCGCTGAAAATGGTATTTTCGTTCTCACCGCCGCCGTGCATCAGGTAGAGAATATTGTACTGTTTACTGGGATCGTAGTTGTACGGCAGGTAGACATTCAGCTTATTTGTGCCGTTGATGCCTTCATAGGTTTCGTTGATCACCTTGCCAGCCTGTGAGCAGTCCGTCAGGTAGTTGTCCGGTGCCGGCTTGTACTGGAGATTTGCGTCATATACAAAATCATCCGCAGGCTGTGTGGGTTCCTCGGGCTTCTCTGCGATGGTAAAGGCATCACGTCTGCCCATGACGAATTTCACAAGCTGTACCAGATCCACAACCTCCGCTGTGCCGCTTTCATCCACATCCGCTGCAAGCTTGGCGGTGCTGTTGGCGTAGCCCTTCAGCAGTCCCCTCTTCGCAGCGGCAAGGTCGAACGCATCGATCACACCGTCGCAGGTCACGTCACCACGCATGAACGGAATGGGCTTGGGGCCGTCGATCTCCGTTCCGGCAACTGCACCAATGGCTTCGTCAATGTAGAAATTATTCGTGCTGTCCGCTGTTTCAATGTACAGCTGCATATTCTCCGCATCCGCCGGAATGGTGTACTTTGTATTCGCAAGCTGCACCCACTCGCCCTTGACGGCGGATGCCTCTGCGATCGTGGAATACTGTGTATCGCCGTTTGCATCCGTGTACTGGAGCTTCATATAGAAGGTGTCATGTGCACTGCCGTCAAAGTACTGCACATCCGCACTGAAGCTGTAAGCTTCGCCCGGCTTGAATGCCGCCGGATTCAGTGTACGGCAGGCACCGTTCCATGCAGCGGTACGCTCCTGCACGAGGAGGGCTTCCTTGCCGTCATAAGCAGTTCTGCCGCTGGTCATGACGGAGGCTGCACCTCTGCCCGTCCATTCGTCCAGATCACCCTCAAAGGTGGAATGGAAATACCAGCCGTTTGCATCGGGTTCGATGATCGTGGGAGCATTCCACGGGGTACGCTCATAATCAAATGCGTCAATGTCCGCATAACCGCCCGTGGTCTTGGTCGCATAGCTGTAGATCGCACTGCGGTAACCCGTGAACAGCTTCAGGTCGTAGACCATGCCCAGCTCTTCGCCGATCTTTGTCCAGCTGGTGCCGTCGTAGGAATAGTAGAAATTCACCTTGTCAATATTGTTGGAACTGCTGCCGTCCTCCTTGATGGTGTTGAACAGGAAATCCGCCTTCAGCCAGACGGTGTCCCCTGTGAGATTCACCTGCTCCACGATATTGTCACGGCTGTCCGTCACCGCAGAGGAACCGGAGTAACCGCCATTGTTTGCCATGTAAATTTTCTTGCTGCCGTCATCTGCCACATACACGCCGACATTGCCGTACTTGAACTGAAATGCGGAAAGTCCGGCATGGTCGCCGATTTTCATGCCCTTGGTATCCAGCCGGATGGCACTGCTGCATGCAGGTCCTTCGGTACGCATGGTAAGGGTATTGCGTGCATTCAGGAGATTGGTCGCAAGGGTCTTATTCGTCAGACGCAGATAGCCGTCACGCTCCGTGACCGACCATGCGGAATTGTCGGGGTTATGGTTCCACTGCCATTCCAGAGCAAGTTCATCATTGGAAGCATAGCTGAAATCATCATCCTTTGCAAGGGATGTACCGGTGGAAGCTCCATCCACTGTCAGGGTGATGGGAGCTTTGCCGTTCACGCCCATCATCGGCCAGCCATCCTCCCATGTCACGGGCACGAGCACCGGAATTCTGCCGACAGAGCCGTGATCCTGAAACAGCATACCGTACCATTTGCCGTCCGGTGTATCTACGATACCGCCCTGTGCAACGCCGCTGCCATAGCTGCCGACACCGGAATTGAGGACGGTCCTGCCCTCATAGGTTCCCAGCAGATCCTTGCTGCGGTAGCAAAGCTCGATTCTGCCGCTTGTGGACGGCCATGCAATGATGAACACATAGTAATAGTCCCCGATCTTGTGGACATGTGCACCCTCGCCTGCAAGGTTGTCAAGTCCGGTGGAGAACAGCCGCTTTGCTGCACCGCCCTCCTTGAAGCCGGTCATTTCGGCGTTCAGCTCCTTGATCTCGATATTGCCGCCGCCGCCATAGATGAGGTAGTTCCTGCCGTCATCGTCAAAGAACAGGGACGCATCGTGGTACATGCCGCTGAGCTCGCTGCGTGTCCATGTGCCGTTTTCGATGTCCGTGGTCTTGTAGATGTAGGATTTTCCGGAGCCGTAGCTGCCGAAGAATACATAATACACGCCGTCATGGTACCGCAGACTGGTTGCCCACTGACCGTGTGCATAGTCATGCTTGCCGTTTGTGAGGTTCTGCACATCGCCGTCAGCGTAGGTATTATAGACATAATTGCAGATCTCCCATGAAACCAGATCCTTGGATTTCATGATGGGTGCACCGGGCGAGAAATACATGGTCGTGCTGACCATATAGTAGGTATCCCCCACACGGATCACATCCACATCGGGCACGTCCGCCCAGATCACAGGATTGGAGATCGTACTTGTCTGTGCCGCATCCGCCTGCATTTCCGGCAGATATGCCGCTGCTGAAATCACCATTGCCGCCGACACTGCGGACAGCAGAAACCGTTTGCCATATTCTTTCAGATTCATATTTTGCACCGCCTTTTTTAGAATCGAACTGTTCCGTTCACTGTTTAGCAATATTATAACACGGTTTTCTTCACATTTTCAACTGATGATTTGCAGATTTGGTGGATAAAATGAAGCAAAAAGATCCCCGTCCAAATACAGGACGGGGATCTGGTTCAATTAGAGAAAAACGTTTCCCCCATTTCGGAAAGCCCGTAAACGGAGAGGAGATGTGCCTTGCCATCCTCGACCTCTTCACGGCTGAAATTGTGGGAAAGGAGGAATTCATCCTCCATTGCATCGAGCTGTGCATAGAACGCAATGCCGGCGTGGAGCATGTCCATGGTGGGGGTTTCCAGCATTTCATAGAGCTTGTTTTCGGCTTCGTTGATGCTGCCGTCATTGAGCTGACCGAGCAGTGTTTCGGTGGTTTTCTGCACCTGTGTATCCTCGATCTGCACCAGATGCTCCGATGCAATGTCCACATTCATATGCATCATTTTTGCGGCTGCCTTGACAATATCGTGGATCTGCCGCATGATGGGGTCTTGTTCAAACATGTGAGTGCCTCCTTATGGGTTGATTTCCAGAATCTGTTTTATCTCTCGCCACAGTTCCTCCTCCGACAGGTCATAGGGGAACGGGTCGGCGTCCTCCATACGATGCAGACGGAAATCCTCCTCCGTGCCGCATTCGATCACAAAGAACAGTTTTCCGTGGATTGTCATTTCGTCCAGCCGGAAATATTCCCCATGATGCACGAAAACCATTCCGCCGTCCGTACATGCTGCACCAAGCTCCAGAAAAATCCGCCGGATGGTGTTTCTTGCAGATTGCAGTGCATTTTTCATCTTCAACAGCGGCACCCATTCATCCTCCATGATCTTCTCGCCGTTAAGCGTGAAGCCGTTTCTTTCGTAGAATGCAATGCCACGTTTGTTATATTCGAGTACCCAGAGCCATGACGCATGCTTCACGGAAACGGCGAAATGCAGGAGCTTTGCACCGATGCCCTGACTCTGGAATGTCGGCTCAATGAAGAGCTTTTCGATTTCATCGCCGGAAATGCGGATGATGCCTTTCACCACGCCGTCATCATAGACATAGGTATTTTGCAGGGCATCCGAGCCGTCGGCGTATTCCGCCGCCACGTCCATGACATTCAGCTCTCCGAAATAGTACTCGTCATTCCGGAAGAAGGGGTAGAAATTGGTTCGGTAGTTGGTGATGATGATCTCCGCAATGCGTGAGGCATCGGCGGGGATGGCGGGGCGGATATGGGACATGGGGTGACCTCCGTTCTTTGATGGGGGATGTTTCAGTGGGCGGATAAATCAGAATTTATCTTTGTATCTATAATCTATTGTGCCGTTTCCGTCGAAATCCAATAAACCGTTTCTCTCATGTTCATCAGGAACAAAGCTACAATAATGATTGTTTTCATCTTCAATCAAAATGCGTCCACAGTTAGTACATTGAAAAATGGACTTTATTTTGATATAACCTGATAAATTAGTTCTGAAAGTCATCGCTAAGGCTTCTCTGTTCTTTACAGTTGATTCAATCATTTCATCCGCTAAATCAAGCATTTTAAAATACTCTTTATCTGAAATAATATTTCCCTTATACGAAATACAATCAGTATTATCATGTATGATGTTTCCACATTTACATTTAATCCACATATTCCCACTTCCGTAAATTCTTATTTATCATCCATTTGCAAACTGCCCCCCATCAAACCGACAGGGAGCAGTATTCTCTTATCAAATTAGTAAGCCAGCTTTGCTTCCAGCCAAGCTTCCAGCTCTGTGATGGGCATTCTTACCTGCTCCATCGTGTCACGGTCACGAACGGTCACGCACTGGTCGGATTCCTTGGTGTCGAAGTCATAGGTGATGCAGAACGGTGTGCCGATCTCATCCTGACGGCGGTAACGCTTGCCGATGGAACCAGCATCGTCAAAGTCCACATTCCACTTCTTGGAGAGGTTTGTGAAGATCTCCATAGCCTCCGGAGAGAGCTTCTTGGACAGCGGCAGAACAGCTGCCTTGAAGGGAGCAAGTGCCGGATGCAGATGCATGACAGTACGAACATCATTCTTTTCAGCGTCGATCACTTCTTCATCATATGCCTCTGTTACGATCGTCAGGAACAGACGCTCAACACCGAGGGACGGCTCGATCACATACGGGATATACTTGGTGTTGTCCTCCGGATCGAAGTATTCGAGGGACTTGCCGCTGTGGTTCTGGTGCTGTGTGAGGTCATAGTCGGTTCTGTCCGCAATGCCCCAAAGCTCGCCCCAGCCGAACGGGAAGAGATACTCAAAGTCAGTGGTAGCCTTGGAATAGAAGCACAGCTCCTCCGGATCATGGTCACGCAGACGGAGATTCTCCTCCTTGATGCCCAGATTCAGCAGGAAGTCACGGCAGTATGCACGCCAGTACTGGAACCATTCGAGGTCAGTGCCGGGCTTGCAGAAGAATTCGAGTTCCATCTGCTCGAACTCACGCACACGGAAAATGAAGTTGCCGGGTGTGATCTCGTTACGGAAGGACTTGCCCACCTGTGCCACGCCGAACGGAACCTTCTTTCTGGTGGTTCTCTGGATATTTGCAAAGTTCACGAAAATGCCCTGTGCAGTCTCCGGACGCAGGTACAGCTCGGACTTGGAATCCTCAGTAACACCCTGGAAGGTCTTGAACATCAGATTGAACTGACGGATGTCTGTGAAATCCTTTGCCTCGCAGTTCGGGCAGCAGATTCCATTTTCACGGATGTAGTTCATCATTTCCTCATTGCTCCAGCCGGCAGGATTGGTGCCGTCGAAGCTTTCGATGAGGTTGTCAGCTCTGTGACGGGTCTTGCAGGACTTGCAGTCCATGAGGGGGTCGGAGAAGCCGCCCAGATGACCGGAAGCTACCCATGTTTCGGGGTTCATGAGGATGGCGGAATCCAGACCCACATTGTAGGGGCACTCCTGAATGAACTTCTTACGCCAAGCCTTCTTGATGTTGTCCTTCAGCTCCACGCCGAGAGGGCCGTAGTCCCATGTATTTGCAAGACCGCCGTAGATCTCGGAACCTGCATATACGAAACCTCTGGATTTGCAGAGGTCAACGATTTTTTCCATGCTCTTTTCAGTATTCAGCATTTGTGTTTTCCTTCTTTCTGACAAATTCTCGCCGTCATGCGGCATTGGTATCATTATACTATAAATAGGGGGAAATGTCAAGTATCAATCCATTTTTTCAGGTCTGTGCGTGGAAGCTGTTTTAAAATGCCGCACCTTGCGGATCATCTCCTTTGTCAGTATCCAGAAAGTTGCCTGCACCCATTTTCCACGGCAGCCCCATTCGTTTTCAAACGGCGTAATATCGTACACACGCTCCCAGTTCCGGTATTTCATTTTCTGCTGTTCTTCCGGTGTCAGGGATTCGTACACAGCCTCCTGAGCAGCATTCTCTTCCTCAGTTTCAGAGATCAGCCCATTGCACAGAACAATATTCCATGTGTCAAAATCGGAGAGCAAAACCTGTGCATCGGGAATTTCAAGCTCAATGCAGACAAACTGCTGTCCGTGTGCACCGTAACACCAGCGTTCCCCACGCAGATCGGGCTTGTAATGCCTGCCGTTCTGCTTGTACCAGCCCCAGACAGGATAGACCACACCGGACGGCGGCGGCCCGATCTTTGTTCGCATATGACCGGTCAGCCAGTCATACATTTCAGTAAATTCCGGCATGTTCATCCTTGCCGGATCGCAGATATACACACCGTTCTGCATGATCTGCTGATAGACCTCTTCCGGCTGCATTGTCCAGAGAATCATAGGAACACCTCGCTTTCATCTCTGACATTATAGCAGAAACGAGGAAAAAACACAAGAGTGTCAGCGAAATGAAACCCAAGATTGACATTCTCCTCCACATAGGTTATAATAGAAACAACACCTGACAGAATGGAGGAACAACATGGGAATTTTAGATTTCCTGCAAAAAATCTTGGATCCGTCCGCTGCACCGGAGTCAGCAGCAGCCGGACAGCCGTCCAAGCCCGAAGCAAAACCCTCAGAGCCGCCTGCGATTTCCGAGGAAGATGCAGAACGATGGGCAGAAGCTGCCGCAGAACGTGTGATTCAGGAAACACGCATCCCGCTGCTGCGGATCGAGCTTCTTGAAGAGCCGTTCTCCCTGTTTGCGTCCCATACCGGAGGGCTGCCGTATCTGCCCCGTGGCTGTGCATTTCCGACGGACGGAGCAGGTCAGCCCATGTACTTTCTCGCACAGATCAACTGTGAGGATCTCTGTGCACTGCCGGACTACCCCCATGAGGGCATTTTGCAGTTCTGGCTCTGCGATCAGTGGGAGGAGGCGAAAGTGACCTATCATCGGGAAATTGACTGGAGCGTGACGGAGGATGATGTGAGAAGCCGCTGTCCGCAGCGGACGGGGGACGAATTCTGCTCGCCGCTTGGAATGTCCTGCCGGATGAAGTTCACCCCCGATGAAGAGAGCATGAGCGGCTGCGACCCGAGACAGATGGCACTCTATACACAATATTACTCAGAGCTGTCCGGCGAGAGGATCACAAGTCCCTGGGATTCCGTGCAAAAGGATATTGTAGATACCGGATATGTCTGTCTGTGTGATGAAGATCTCGGCAGCGGTCACAAGGTCGGCGGTTACCGCTATTCCACGCAGTTCTGGAGGGGGAATCGTTATGATCCGGCACGTCCGGTCGATCTGAACGCCGACGATGCCCCGATGCTCCTGTTCCAGCTCGACAGCGATTATACCTACGATTACGACAACCGATGCGACAAAGTCATCAAAGTGCTCTGGGGTGATGCCGGTGTGGGGCATTTCCTCATCAACCGTGCCGACCTGCTGGCTGGACGCTATGAGGAGGCTTGGTTTTATTGGGATTGTTCGTGATTTCCCGTTTGTGCGGGAGATCCGCAGCTTTAAGAAAGCTGTGCAAAATCTGCCCACCCCCTCCCCTCGGGGAGGGGCTATATATGGAGGGTACTGCGTACCCTCCACCCATCAAAGGCGGCTGCCTTTTTTCTCCTCAGAACCGTTTTTACTGACGGATTTCACAAAAACCATTGACATTTCTTCTCCGATTTGCTATAATAAAGAATGAAAATCCGCAAGACGGAAACGAAAGGAGGTTGCCTGTGGGGTTCGCTTCACAGGAACGCTATATGGAAAACAGAAAGATTGAAGTGACTGCCAAGTCCAATAAGAATGTCAAGCTCGGTCTGATCCCCGGACATTTTGCAACCAACCACTCCCATGTCAACTACTTTGTAGATATGACCACCATCAAGACACAGTACCGTGCTGCAAGAGAAACCGCAAGAGAACTGGCTAAGGCATATGCACACAGCAACCAGATCGATGCGATCATCTGCCTTGAGGGTACTGAAATGATCGGTGCATTCCTCGCAAGAGATCTCTGCGAGCATGGCAGCGGCATGAACGGCGGCAGAGATATTGCTGTCATCACACCCGAAACCAATATGAACAACCAGATGATCTTCCGTGACAATATCCAGAAGGCGGTTTATAACAAGGAGATCCTCCTCCTGATGGCATCCGTTTCCACCGGCAAGACCATCAACCGTTCCATCGACTGCCTCCAGTATTACAGCGGCAATCTCGTGGGCATCTCCGCTATTTTCAGTGCGATCGACACCTATGGCGACATCAAGGTAAACGCTGCATTTACCTCCAAGGATCTGCCCGAGTACATCTCCGCTGCACCCTCCGCATGCGAACTCTGCAAGAGCGGCAAGAAGGTGGATGCGATCGTCAACAGCTTCGGTTATTCCAAGATCTAAGTCATTCCCATGAAGCTGAAATTCCCTAAAATTGAATTCAATTCGCCGGTCGTGATTTACTATACGATCGCAGCATTTGTCGTGCTGCTGTTCGGCTATGCAACAAATCACCAGACCACGGATTCCTTTTTCACCTGTTTCCGGACGAATGCCTCCGACCCCATGATGTACATCCGGATGGTGTCCTATGTGTTCGGTCATTCCAGTGCGTCGCACTACACCGGAAACTTCTTCCTGATCATCCTCATCGGTCCGATGCTGGAGGAAAAATACGGCAGCAAAACGCTGCTCGTCATGATGGCAACGACGGCTCTTGCCGGCGGTATCGTCAATGTTGCGATCGGCACGCACGGTCTGCGTGGTGCAAGCGGCATTGTGTTCCTGTTCATCATCCTCTGCTCCTGCACCAAAGTCGAAGCCGGTAAAATTCCGCTGAGCATGGTGCTCGTTGTCCTGATCTACATCGGCAAGGAGCTGGTGATCGGCGTGACAAGCTCGGACAATATTTCCCAGATCACCCACATCATCGGCGGTATCTGCGGCATTGTGTTCGGCTTGTACTACAACAAAAAGCAGGTCGAGAAGAAAAAGAAGGAAGAAGAGGAAAAGAAAAAAGCCGAAGAAAAGAAGTAATTTTCTCAACTTTTTTATCCCGTCAGAAATGGCGGGATATTTTTTGTAGTTTTCTGTAACGAAACTGCATCCTCAGTTGTCCAGTCTTTTGTCACTGCGAAGGACACGCAGGGCACAGCCATCCTGCACACCCGCCTCTATTCCACCTACAAGGGACTGATTCCGCCGGAGGAAGATATGATCACGATTCACACCAACGGCTGCACCGATGCACTCGCCGCCGATCTTGCGAAGTTGTTCGGATAAAGCCTTCCCCAATACTCTAACCGCCCCTGATCTGCCGGAAACACACCTGCACTGATTTGCAGTCATATTGCGGCAGATCGGGGGCGGTACATACGCAGTTCTGACTGCCCGTCCATAGATAACAAAAAAGCCTGTAAATAGCGTTTTTCGCTAAATACAGGCTTGTTTGTTTGGCGCAGAAAGAGGGATTTGAACCCTCGCGCCGGTTACCCGACCTACTCCCTTAGCAGGGGAGCCCCTTCACCACTTGGGTATTTCTGCATGGTGAACCAAATCATATTAAAATGGCGGAGAGAGTGGGATTCGAACCCACGGTGCGTTGCCGCATCACCAGTTTTCAAGACTGGCTCCTTAAACCGCTCGGACATCTCTCCAGTCCGTGAACCAGCTTTTATATTATAGCATGCTTTGCCTGTTTTGTCAAGGCAGTTTTCGCAAAAACAGCACTATGCACAATAAATGTGGAACCGATTTGTCGTTTTGTTCAAAAGGGAGCCGGTGATCCGTCCGGTACGGCTTCCGCCACTGCTGCGGTGATGCCGCCAGCGTGAGAAAAATATACGAACATCTTGCAATCCGTTGAAAAAGATGCTATAATGTATATAAATGTATCATCACGGATTGGGAGTGAAATCATGAAAAAGTGGATGATTAACAAAGTGGATCCGGAGGTCGTCAGACAGCTCCGGAATAAGAGTGATCTCTCATGGCTCTGCTGCATGGTGCTTGCATCGCAGGGATGTATTGACATTGCACAGGCTGGCGAGCTGATCGGCTGTCAGGAGCTGAGTGACCCCTTCCTTCTGCGGGATATGAAGGAGGCGGCGGACTGCATCAATGCGGCGATCGATGAGGGAAAACGGATCTGTGTATTCGGTGACTACGACTGCGACGGCGTGACTGCCACTGTGATCCTCTATTCGTTCCTGTCGGAAATGGGGGCGGATGTCACATGGCGGATCCCCGAACGCAGTGAGGGCTATGGACTGAATGAAGCGGCGGTGCGTGAGATGCATGCGGACGGGACACAGCTCATCATTACTGTGGACAACGGCATTTCGGCGATCCGTGAGGCGGAGCTGATCGCAGAGCTTGGCATGGAGCTGGTCGTCACTGATCACCACCAGCCCGGCAGTACTCTCCCCCGTGCGGCGGCTGTGGTGGATGCCCACTGTGAGGATAATTTCTCCCCTTTCCGCCTGTACTGCGGTGCAGGCATTGCCCTCCTCCTCGTTGCTGCACTCAATGACGGTGATGTGGACATGGCTCTGGAGCAGTTCGGCGATCTTGCGGCAATTGCGACCATTGCCGATGTGGTGTCGCTGACGGGTGAAAACCGCCTGCTTGTGCAGATGGGCTTGCAGTATCTTGAAAATACGGAACGTGCCGGACTGCGTGCTCTGCGTGAGGTCAGCGGTCTTTCGGGGAAGGAGCTGACCGCCTCAAATGTTGCATTCGGGCTGTCCCCACGCATCAATGCGGCTGGCAGACTGCGTTCCCCCAGACTTGCGGTGGAGCTTTTGCTGGAAGAGGATCCACGCAGAGCCATGCAGCTGGCAGAGGAGCTGAACGGCATCAACAGCGAACGCCGTGAGCTGGAAGCGGAGATCATTGAAGCCGCCATGCAGCAGGCGGCACAGCATCCGGAAATGCTGCACGAACGGGTGCTGGTGTTCAGCGGTCAGGGCTGGCACACCGGCGTGATCGGCATTGTGGCTTCCCGTCTGGTGGAACGGTTCGGAAAGCCCTGCATCATGATCGGCGTGGAGGACGGCGTGGGACATGGCTCGGCAAGAAGCTTCGGGGATTTCTCCGTGTTCGGCTGTCTGACGGCATGTGAAAAGCACCTGACCAAATACGGCGGTCATCCGGCTGCCGGAGGACTGACGATCCCGGAGGAGGAGATCCCTGCTTTCATTCAGAGCGTTGCGGCATATGCGGCGGCGAATCATCCGGAAATGCCGGAGCTGGAACTGAAGGCGGCATGCTCCCTGAAGCCCGAACAGCTCACAGTCGAAGAGATCCGGAGTCTTTCGCAGCTTGAACCGTTCGGGGCAGGCAATCCAGAGCCGGTGTTTGCGATTGAGAACGCCCGTGTACTGGAGATCCGTCCGCTTTCGGAGGGCGTACATACCAAGCTCCGTGTGGAGGTGCAGGGCATGACCTGCGATGCACTTCTGTTCCGCACACCGCCCGAACGGGTGGCGTTGTCGGTGGGAAGTGTGTGTCACCTGATGGTAAAGCTCGGTGTGAATACCTTCAACAATACCGCAAGGGTACAGATGGTGGTGCAGGACTACCGCATTTCCGGTATCAAGCAGACAAAGATCCTTTCCGCACTGCGGACGTATGAAGCCTACCGGAGGGGTGAGGCACTCTCACCGGCAGTTTTGCAGGCGATCACGCCCTCACGGGAGGACTGCATTGCAGTCTACAAGGCAGTTCCGGCAAAGGGGGTATCCCTTTCCGAGCTGATGCTCACGATGTACGGGCAGGACATCAACTGCTGCAAAATGCGGATATGCCTTGATATTTTCTGTGAGCTTGGTCTGATGATACAGGATCTGTGCGAAGGCAGCGTAAGACTGCCGCAGGAGAAGAAGCAGGCTGATCTGAATGCGTCTGCGATCCTGCGTGATTTACATGAACGATTGAAGGAGGTACGGAATCATGGATGACAATGTAGTAACCATTGATGAGCTGGTACAGCTGATGCTGACCAATGACAAGCAGTATGATCTGACAAAGGTTATTTCTGCGTATGAATTCGCAGCCAAGGCACACGAAGGGCAGTTCCGTTCCTCCGGTCAGCCCTATATCATCCATCCGCTTGCGGTTGCCAAGAGCCTGCTGGAGCTGGGCATGGACACGGATACCGTCTGTGCCGCCCTCCTGCATGATGTGGTGGAGGATACGGAGGCAACACAGGAGGACTTGCAGGAACGCTTCGGGCGGACGGTTGCCATGCTCGTGGAGGGCGTGACCAAGCTCAAAAGCATTCCGATGTTCAACAAGGAACAGCAGCAGGCGGAGAATGTCCGCAAAATGATGCTCGCCATGTCCAAGGACATCCGTGTCATCATCATCAAGCTCTGCGACCGTCTGCACAACATGCATACACTCGGCTTCCGTCCGGTGGAAAAGCAGAAGAGCACCGCACACGAAACCATGCACATCTATGTGCCGCTTGCCAATCGTCTGGGCATCCGCAAGGTCAAGGATGAGCTGGAGGATCTCTCCTTCTACTATCTGGACTATTATGCCTACAGCGAGATCGAGAACATCCTGCAAATGAAGCGTGGTGAGCGTGAAGCGTTCATCAGCTCGATCAAGGAGCAGATCCTTGATCGACTGAAACATGAAAAGTTCGTGACAACACCTGAAATTTCCGGAAGAGTCAAGAGTCCCTACAGCATCTACCGGAAAATTTACATCCAGCACAAGGAATACGACCAGATCTTCGACAAATATGCAGTCCGCATCATCGTTTCCACGGAGATCGAATGCTATCAGGTGCTGGGCATCATCCATGAGATGTACCGTCCCCTGCCCAACCGCTTCAAGGACTACATCTCCATGCCGAAATCCAACATGTACCAGTCACTGCACACCACCGTACTCGGCAGGGAGGGCATTCCCTTTGAGGTGCAGATCCGCACATGGGATATGCACTGGACGGCAGAATACGGCATTGCCGCACACTGGAAGTACAAGGAGGGCGTTCAGCACGAGGATAAGATGGACCAGCGTCTTTCATGGATCCGTCAGGCTCTGGAGCTGCAGCAGTCCTCCGATGATGTGGAGGAGATCGTCAGCATCATCAAGAATGACATTGCTCCCGAGGACATCTACGTCATGACTCCCAAGGGTGATACCATTGCACTGCCGGTCGGTGCGAATGCGATCGACTTTGCCTACCGCATCCATACGCAGATCGGACACAAGACCATCGGTGCCAAGGTGGACAGAAGGATCGTGCCGCTGGACTATGAGCTGCAGACCGGTCAGATCGTCGAGATCCTGACCAGCAAGGATCCTGAAAAGGGTCCGAACCGTGCATGGCTGGAGATTGCCAAGACCAACGAGGCGAAATCCAAGATCCGTTCGTGGTTCAAGAAGGAGAAGCGTGAAGAGAATATCGTGACCGGACGCAGCATGCTGGAGAAGGAATTCCGCCGCAATAAGATCAGGATCACGGAGGAACAGCTTGAAGAATTCCTTGCGGATGACCTCAAGCGGCACAACTGCGGTACACTGGAGGATTTCTTCGCCTCGATCGGCTACGGGGGCATCATCCTTTCCAAGCTCATGCCCAGATGGAAGGATCTGTACCACAAGAATTATCTCGACCCTGACAGCGAACCGGAGGAACAGCCCATCATCAAGCCCGTTCGTTCCCTGAGCAGCAATCCGATCACGCTCGATGACATCAGCGACTGTGCGGTGAAATTTGCACAGTGCTGCAATCCCCTGCCCGGTGATGAGATCGTGGGCTTCATTACCAGAGGTCACGGCATTTCTGTACATACTACAAGCTGCACCAATTACCGTTCCATGCTCGGGCGTGATCTGCCCGAAGAGAAGGAACGCTGGGTCGAAGTGCAGTGGACGGATTCGTCCGATACCGCCATGCAGACGGGCATCGAGGTCATTGCCAATGACCGTGTGGGTCTGGTGTATGACATCTCGGCGATCCTGACAGAAGCACGCATCCCGATCGTGCATTCCTCTTCCCATATCCTCAAAAACGGAAATGCGGTCTTTGACGCATCCATCCGTATCGTCAATAAATCCCAGCTCACTGCCGTTTTTGACCGCATCCGCAGGATCAAGGGTGTGATCTCGGTGGAGAGAGCACAGAACAGCTGAATCCGATGCTCCGGAGGTCTGCATGCACATTCCTCCGGAGCATGACAATCTATCAGAAAAGGAGATCGCTATGCAGCTTCAGAATATCTGGCATCATTTCTGCACCATCACCCGTCACCGCCACATGGTCATCCGGCACTGCCGGAAGGCTGGCATCTTCTGGCAGGGATTGCAGCATGATCTGTCAAAATATTCCCCCACGGAATTTTTCGCAGGCGTGAAATACTATCAGGGAACACGCAGCCCGAATGAGCAGGAACGTGCGGAGCAGGGCTATTCCCTTGCATGGATGCACCACAAGGGACGCAACCGCCACCATTTCGAGTACTGGACGGACTACTATACCGGATCCGGCAAGCTCGAACCTGTGAAAATGCCGCTGCGGTTCGTTGCGGAGATGTTCTGTGACCGTGTGGCTGCCAGCAAGATCTACAACGGTGAACGCTATCAGGACAGCGATGCACTCACCTATTTTCTGAAAGCCAAGCAGCAGAGATTCATCCATCCGGACACCTCCCAGCTGCTGGAATCGCTCCTGCGGATGCTTGCAGAGGAGGGTGAGGAAAAAACCTTTGCACATCTTCGCAGGCTGATCAAAGAAGTCAAAACATATTAATGGAGGTCATTTTATGGAGCAGAAATATACAATTGCGGTTGCAGGAACGGGCTATGTGGGACTAAGCATTGCGGTGCTCCTCTCACAGCATCATACAGTACGGGCGGTGGACATCATCCCTGAAAAGGTGGAGCAGATCAACCGCCGCAGATCCCCGATCCAGGACAAGGAGATCGAGGAATACCTCGCTGAAAAGGAGCTTGATCTGACAGCTACGCTCGATGCGGAGGCAGCCTATCGGGATGCAGATTTTGTGGTCATTGCCGCACCGACCAATTATGACAGCCGGAAGAATTTCTTCGATACCTCCGCTGTGGAGGATGTGATCGCCTCCGTCATGCGTGTGAATCCTGATGCTGTCATGGTCATCAAGTCCACGATTCCGGTCGGCTATACGCAGTCCATCCGTGAAAAGACGGGGAGCAGAAAGATCCTGTTCAGTCCGGAATTTCTCCGTGAAAGCAAGGCACTCTATGACAATCTCTACCCCTCACGCATCATTGTCGGCACGGATCCGGAGGATGCGGAGCTGACGCAGGCTGCCCATACCTTTGCAGCACTTTTGCAGGAGGGTGCGATCAAGGAGAACATTGAAACGCTCTTTATGGGCTTTACGGAGGCGGAGGCGGTCAAGCTCTTTGCGAATACCTACCTTGCCCTGCGTGTTTCCTATTTCAATGAGCTGGACACCTATGCAGAGATGAAGGGACTCGACACGCAGAAGATCATCGAGGGTGTCTGCCTTGACCCGAGGATCGGGACACATTACAACAACCCGAGCTTCGGCTACGGCGGCTATTGTCTGCCGAAGGATACCAAGCAGCTTCTGGCAAATTATGAGGATGTGCCGGAGAATCTGATCGAAGCGATCGTGGAGTCGAACCGCACGAGAAAGGATTTCATTGCAGACCGTGTATTGCAGATGGCTGGCTATTACGGCTATGGTGAGGACAACACCTATGACAAGTGTAAGGAAAAGCCGGTGACGATCGGCGTATACCGCCTGACGATGAAATCGAATTCCGACAATTTCCGGCAGAGCAGCATTCAGGGTGTCATGAAGCGGATCAAGGCAAAGGGTGCATCCGTCATCATCTATGAGCCGACGCTTGCGGATGGTGAAACCTTTTTCGGCAGCAAAGTGGTCAATGATCTGGAGGCATTCAAACAGCAGTGCAGTGCCATCATTGCCAACCGCTATGATGCCTGTCTGGATGATGTGCAGGATAAGGTGTACACCAGAGATATTTTCAGACGTGATTGATAGAGAGGCCCCCTGTTTCCAACAGGGGGTCAGCTTGTCAAAAAAGTCTTTTTTGGGGGTTAGAACCCCAAAGATTGCCCCCACCCCAACCCCTCCCCCAAAGGGGGAGGGGCTATATTGCGAGGGTACTGCGTATCCTCAACCCGCCAAAGGACTTCGTCCTTTGAACCTAACAAGGTTTTTCAACATATTTTACGCAGATTTTACAAATGTCCGCTATCAGATTTGACAATCCGGTGGTAAACTGTATATGTCACAAAACAGTGCACAGCACTGTCAGAAAGGAAACTGATTATGGACATTTTTGACGTTCTTGCCCTGATCGGCGGTTTGTGCCTCTTCCTCTTCGGCATGAACCTCATGGGCGATGCACTGGAACGCAGTGCAGGCAACAAGCTCCGCTCCCTCCTCGAAAAGCTGACCACCAACAAGGCAGCAGGTCTGCTGACCGGTCTTGCAGTGACCGGTGTCATCCAGAGTTCTTCCGCAACGACGGTTATGGTCGTGGGCTTTGTCAACTCCGGTCTGATGACCCTCAAGCAGGCGATCAATGTCATCATGGGTGCCAACATCGGTACGACCGTGACTGCATGGCTCCTCAGCCTTGGCGGTATCGAGAGCGACAATCTCTTCATTCAGCTCCTCAAACCCACCTCCTTCACTCCCGTCCTCGCTCTGATCGGTATCGGTCTGCACATGTTCTCCAAGAGCGACAAGAAGAAGGAGATCGGCACGATCTTCCTCGGCTTTGCAACACTGATGTTCGGCATGGATGCCATGTCCGATGCGGTTTCCGGTCTGCGTGATGTACCGCAGTTCCAGGAGCTGTTCATCATGTTCAAAAACCCCATCCTCGGTGTCATTGCCGGTGCGATCCTGACGGGCATCATCCAGTCCAGCTCCGCTTCCGTTGGTATTTTGCAGGCACTGGCAAGCACGGGACAGGTTTCCTTCGGTGCTGCCGTTCCGATCATCATGGGTCAGAACATCGGTACCTGCGTGACTGCACTGCTCTCCTCCGTGGGTACAAGCAAGAACGCAAGACGTGCGGCATTTGTGCACCTGTTCTTCAACATCATCGGTACTGTGATCCTGCTGACGGTGTTCTCCATCGTATCCGCTGTGCTCCAGCCCGTGATCCTGAACGAATCCGCAACCTACATGGGCATTGCGGTCTGCCACTCCATCTTCAACATCACCTGCACCGCCATCCTTCTCCCGATGTCCGGTCTGCTGGAAAAGCTCGTTTACAAGCTGGTTCCGGAGGACAGAAAGGAAGAGGAAACACCCCTCCTCGACGAGCGTCTGCTGGTAACGCCCCCCATCGCACTCGAACAGTGTGCTCACCGTGCAGCTGATCTGGCAAATTTCGCAGCGGACGGACTGAGCAACAGCCTGAAAATCCTCTCCGCCTACACCCCCGAGCTTGCGGCTTCCATTCGTGAGAACGAGGAGAAGAGCGACCAGTATGAGGATCTGCTCAGCACCTACCTTGTCAAGCTCAGTTCCCATCAGATCTCTGTTTCCGACAGTGAGGAAGCTGCAAAGCTTCTGAAGATCATCGGTGATTTCGAGCGAATTTCCGACCACAGCGTCAATATTCTGGCTTCTGCGGAGGAAATGCGTGAGAAGAACATCCAGCTTACACCGGCGGCAGTCAAGGAGCTTTCCGTGATGTGTGCAGCCGTACAGGAGGTCACAAACCTTGCACTGACCGCATTCCTGCATAATGATCTTGCAGCGGCTGCAAAGGTAGAACCGCTGGAGGAGGTCATCGACAAGCTGCGTGAAAAGCTGCGTTCCAGACATATCCAGCGTTTGCAGCAGGGTGACTGCTCCATCATTGCAGGCTTTATCTGGTCGGATCTGCTGACCAATCTGGAGCGTACTGCGGATCACTGCTCCAACATTGCCGGCTGTGTCATTGACATGGCGGATGAAAACCTGAACCTCCATGAATCCCTCCGTGAGATGCGTGACAGCAACGAGGACTTCAAGAAGAGCTATCAGGTGTACCGTGAAAAGTACAGCATTGTATAATGTTGATTCCCTTCTCTTTCTCCCCCCGTCGTATGATGGGGGGAATTTTGTAAATACTATCAACTGTAAACCACAAACAGAGCGAAAAGGAGAAACCTATGCAGATCTTCCAGCATGCACTTGCACTCAAAGAAGAAACCATCGCACACCGCCGTTATTTCCACCAGAATGCCGAAACCGGAACGGAAATGCCACTTGCCCGTCACTACATCCTGCATGAGCTGCAAATGCTCGGGATCGAAGCACAGTCCTGCGGCGGCGGTATCGTGGCAGAGATCGGAAACGGTGCACACACCATCCTCCTGCGTGCGGATATGGATGCTCTGCCCATGCCGGAGGAAAGCGGTCTGCCGTTTGCATGCCCGACCGGAAAGGCGGCTCACACCTGCGGTCATGATCTGCATGCAGCAATGCTCCTGACAGCGGCAAAGCTCCTCAAAGCCGGAGAATCCGACCTCTGCGGCAGAGTACGGCTGATGTTCCAGCCGGCGGAGGAACTGCTGTGCGGAGCAAAGAAAATGCTCGCCTGCGGCTTGCTCCGTGACCCAAAGCCGGAGGCGGCACTCGCTGTGCATGTGGGTCCAAGCGGAAATGTGGGGGAATGCTGGTACAATGCGGAAAGTACCATGATGCTTTCCTGTGATGCCTTTTCCATTACGGTACAGGGCAGGGGCGGTCATAGTGCCTACCCCCACCGCTGCACCGACCCCATCGGAGCCGCTGTGCAGATCTGCAATGCACTCGGGCATCTTGTACAGCATGAAAGCGATCCGGCACACAATACAGTACTCACCATCGGCAGTATCCACGCAGGAACGGCGTACAATATCATTCCCGAAACTGCGGTGCTCGAAGGCAGTCTGCGGACGGAGCATCCGGAGGAGCGTGCACGCCTGATGGAACGCATCCGTGAAACAGCGGTGCAGACCGCTGGTGCGTACCGCTGCCGTGTGCGGCTCTCGATGCTTGCGGAGAATCCTCCCCTGCTCTGTGACCGCCGCTTCACAGAGGATGCGGTGCGGCTTGCTGGAGAGCTGCCCGATGCGGTATTCCATTCCGGCATCCGTTCCTCCGGTTCGGATGATTTTGCAGAGATCACCGCCAGAATCCCCTCTGCCTATCTCTTTCTCGCAGCCGGTTTTCCGGATGCTCCCTCCCACCCAAGCCACCATCCGGCTGTCCGGTTCAATGAGGATGTCCTCTCCTTCGGGGCGGCTCTGCTGGCTCACTGTGCTACCGGCTGGCTGCGTTCTCAAACAAAGAGTGAACATCTCAAATCTGGGTTGTAATTTCCGGAATAATCAAAAATAATTCAAACTCTCTTTCCGCTTGGGTACTTGTAATTCCTTCCGGAATGTGGTAAAATAGAGGTATCACAATCAAAGAGGGGGAATTTTGTATGAAATTCAAAAAAACGATCGCACTGCTGACTGCGTCCTTTTCAGCAGTGTCCGCTGTACTGATGACCGCTGCGGGGGCTGCGTATCAGTACGGTGCATCCAATGTACTGCATTTGCAGGATGCACTTCTCTGCCGTGAAGAGCTGATTGCGGCGGATGATGTGGATGGTGACGGCACAGTGAACGCCTTCGATCTCGGCATTCTGAAGAAGAAGCTGCTGGAAGAGGCTGGCGATCCGGTCACAAAGAGCTATGCAGCAACGGAGAACTATGTCAACATCATCGGCAGAAACGTGCAGAAGGAGGATGTCACATGGCTCGTACAGAGCGGCAGTGCAGTGGAATTCACTGTCACAGGCACATCCGCTTCCGTACAGCTTGCAGGTGACAGCGGCATCGGCAACGGCGAGGACTACCGTCCGAGATATGCGGTCTATGTGGACGGCGAGCTGATCGCTGACACGACCATGAGCACGGAATCCGAAACCATCACACTGTTCGAGGGCAGCACTTCGAGAATGGCACTGGTCAAGGTCATGCTGCTTTCCGAGGCAATGTACGGCGGTATCGGCGTGAAGTCCGTTGAGGTGACTTCCAATGCACCGGTTCCCATGCAGCCGACTGCGGAAAATGATCTGCTGATCGAATTCATCGGCGACTCCATCACCTGTGCCTACGGCGTAGAGGGCACTTCCAGCTCCGAGTCCTTCAAGACGACCACGGAGAATTTCAGCAAGTCCTATGCATACCTGACTGCAATGCAGCTCGGTGCTGATTACAGTGCAGTATGTTACAGCGGTCACGGCATCGTTTCCGGTTATTCCACCGGTGACAAGAATGCCGACAGCCTTGTGCCGGATGTGTACGGACAGACCAGCAAGTACTGGGAATATGCAGAGCCGTGGGATTTTGAGAAGCGTCAGAATGATGTGGTCGTCATCAACCTCGGCACGAACGACATCAATTATGTCGGTGCAGAGCCAGAAACACGCAGTCAGGAATTCATTGACGGCTATGTGGATTTCCTTGAACAGGTGCGTGAGTACAACCCCGAGGCGTATATCATCTGCACGATGGGTACAATGGGCGGTCCTGAGATCTATGATCTCGTAGAACAGGCGGCTGCACAGTACTCCGAGGAAAGCGGCGATGAGCGTGTGATGAGCTATTTCTCCGTGACCCACAATTTCCAGGTGGACGGCATCGGCTCCGACTGGCATCCCTCCCCTGTGACACAGCAGAACAGTGCCTATGTACTGGCGGACAAGATCTGTCAGGCTCTGGGTATGGAGTCCTCCCAGCTCGGTCTGAATATTGCGGTGGATTCCGTTTACACCTATGATTCCAATGCGGATTCCGGTGCGAACGTGTACGGCTATGTCAACGATTACGACAAATCTTTCTGGATCAATGTCATGACGGGCGGTGCGGCAGCATCCGACATTCAGGCATACATCCCCGACCTCGGCCTGAAGAAGGACGGCGAGTACCGTGTGGAATTCGACTATACCTGCACAGCGGAAGCGGAAATTCCGTTGATTCTGAAGGGTGAAAGCGGTACGGAGTACCTTTCCGACAGCATTGCACCGACAAGTGAAAAGATGCATTATGAGGCATTTTTCACCGCAGATGCAGCTGAAACAGCAGAGCTGATCTACCAGATGGGCGGTCAGGACAATTACAACCTGACGCTGTACAACATCAAGGTAGTCAAGATCTCTTAAAACCGGATCCCCCTGTTTCCCGAAAACGGAAACAGGGGGATTTTGATCCGTTGATGGATTCAAAAGGCTGCCGCCTTTTGAATCAATTGAATTTTCTAAGGACATACAAAAATCCCATCCGGCAAAGCCTGCTGGATGGGAAATTTTCTTACTTGCCAAGTACCTTCTTGACAGTTGCCACGATATTGTCTGCACACAGACCGAATTCCTTGAGCAGATCCACTGCAGGACCGGAATAGCCGTATACATCGTTCACGCCGATCTTGGTCACCGGAACAGGATCATTCTCGGATACACAGTCAGCTACCGCACTGCCCAGACCGCCGATCACGCTGTGCTCTTCCACTGTCACGATTCTGCCGGTTTCCTTTGCTGCCTTGAGAATCAGCTCAGTATCGAGCGGCTTGATGGTGTGGATGTTGAGCACTCTTGCATTGATGCCCTCAGCTGCCAGCTGTTCAGCGGCTTCTGCTGCTTCGCCAACCATCAGACCGGTTGCCACGATGGTGATATCCTCACCGTCACGAACGGTAATACCCTTACCCAGCTCGAACTTGTAGTTCTCCGGATCGTTCAGGATCGGAGCTGCCAGTCTGCCGAAACGCATGTAAACCGGACCATTGTGGAGGATCGCTGCCTCAACTGCCGCCTTTGCTTCTACATCGTCACTCGGAACGATGACTGTCATGCCGGGGATGGTACGCATCAGGGCAATGTCCTCGTTGCACTGGTGGGTCGCACCGTCCTCACCGACGGAAATGCCGGCGTGGGTCGCACCGATCTTCACATTCAGACCCGGATAGCCGATGGAATTGCGGACGATCTCGTATGCTCTGCCTGCTGCGAACATTGCAAAGGTGCTTGCAAACGGGATCATGCCGGATGCTGCAAGACCTGCTGCAACGCCCATCATGTTGGCTTCTGCAATACCGCAGTCAAAAAATCTGTCCGGATATGCCTTCTTGAAAATGCCGGTCTTGGTTGCAGCTGCGAGGTCTGCGTCCAGAACCACGAGGTTTTCGTATTTCTCCGCCAGAGCTGTGAGGGCTTCGCCGTAGCTCTCTCTGGTTGCCTTCTTCTTTACATCAGCCATTGTTACGCCTCCAATTCTGCCAGCTGCTGGCGAAGCTCTGCCATAGCCTGCTCATACTGTTCTGCATTCGGTGCTGCACCGTGCCAGCTTACCTGATTCTCCATAAAGGAAACGCCCTTGCCCTTGACACTCTTCTGGATGATGGCTACGGGCTTGCCGGTGATGCTCTCAGCCTCGTTGAAGGCTCTCTCAATGTCATCGAAATCATGTGCATCCATGAGGATCACATGCCATCCGAATGCACGGAACTTCTCATCGATCGGCTCAGGGGAGCATACTTCGGTGATCTTGCCGTCGATCTGCAGACCGTTGTTATCCACGATCGCAGTCAGATTGTCAAGTCCGTAATGAGCCGCAAACATTGCAGCCTCCCATACCTGACCCTCTTCGATCTCGCCGTCACCGAGGATGGTGTAAACATGGTAGGGTGCGGATTTCAGCTTTCCGGCAAGTGCCATGCCGCAGGCTGCGGAGATACCCTGACCGAGGGAACCGCTGGACATGTCCACGCCGGGGATGTGGATGCAGGGATGACCCTGCAGCAGTGCACCGATATGACGCAGATGTGTCAGCTCTTCCTTATCGAAAAAGCCCCTTTCTGCCAGTGCGGAATACAGAGCCGGTGCAGTATGGCCCTTGGAAAGCACGAGTCTGTCACGATCCTCCATGTCAGGATTCTTGGGATCCACATGCATTTTCGCAAAATACAGATAGGTCAGCAGGTCGGAAATGGAAAGGGATCCGCCCGGATGACCGGATTTTGCGTGGAATGTTCCTGTCAGAACACCCATGCGGATGCTGCAGGCTGTTTTTTGCAGCTGCTTCTTGATTGTTTCGTCCATGAGTATTACCTCCATTATTCTTAACGGACAACCGACAGAGCAGTCGTCCGCTTGATTAGCTTGATGCGAGCAGGAATTCGATCAGCTCTTCGATCGCTCCCTCCTCACAGGTTCGGGTCAGAATGTGCTGTGCGGCTGCCTTTGCCGAATCCATCGCATTGGCAGGGGCTGCACTGATGTCGGCACGGCGGAGCATCTCCACATCGTTGTCGAAATCTCCGACCGCCGCAATGACTGCATGCTCCATCCCCTCCAACTGACGGTAGGGAGTCAGGGCACTGCCCTTGGTGACGTTCGCCGGCAGCATTTCGTAAAAGATCGGTGCGGACTGCATGAAATCCACGCCGCTGTAACGGCGGCTCTGCACGTCCCTGATGAAATCCGGAACTTCCTCCGGTGCCATCGCAAAGAGCACCTTGAGCCAGCCGTCCTGCGGGATCTCCTCCAGTGTGCAGTACTCAGGTTCTACGCCGCACAGGGCGATATGATGCTTCTCCCATTCATTATTCCGCACAACATAGGCATTATTTGCACGGAGCACCTCAACGCCCACCTCCGGAAAAGCCTCCATCAGCTCCCTTGTCATTGCAAGAGCACCGGACGGGAGCGTTTCAGAAAACAGCACCCTGTCCTGCACGGAATCATAGATCGCCGCACCGTTGTAGACGATCATGGGCGTAGTAAGTCCGAGCATTTCCTGATAGCGGATGGCTGCCTGAATGGTTCTGCCGGTCGCAATGGCAAATCTGCCGCCCGCCGCCTCAAATCTGCGGATGGCGTTCAGATCACGCTCCAGCGGAATTTTATCCGGCGGAAGCAGGGTGCCGTCAAGGTCGGACACGATGAGCAGTTGTTTCGGATCAATCATCATTTACATCTTCTCCATCTTATCAAGAATTTTCTGAAAATAAGGCGGAAGATCGCTGGAAAACTCCATGTATTCTTCCGTTGTCGGATGAATGAAGCCGATCTTCCGTGCATGCAGGCACTGACCCTGCACCCCCTTGACGATCCTGCCGTACACATTGTCCGCATAGATCGGATGACCGATATAGGACATATGCACACGGATCTGGTGGGTTCTGCCGGTTTCCAGCCGCAGGCGTAAGTGGGCAAAGCCGCCGTACTGCCTGAGCACCTCATAATGTGTGATGGCTTCCTTGGAATTCTTGTCCGTTACGCACATTTTCATGCGGTCGATCGGGTGTCTGCCGATGGGGGCATTCACCGTGCCGGAGGGTTCCTTGAATGCTCCGACTGCAACCGCTTCGTATTCTCTGGTGAAGCTGTGCTCCTTGATCTGCTCCGCCAGATGCTTGTGAGCCTTGTCATTTTTAGCAACGATCAGCAGACCGCTGGTATTCTTATCAATGCGGTGCACGATGCCGGGGCGGATCTTGCCGTTGATGCCGGACAGACTGCCCTTGCAGTGGAACATGAGTGCATTGACCAGAGTTTCGTCATAATTGCCGGGTGCCGGATGCACGACCATTCCCTTGGGCTTGTTGACCACAAGGAGATCCGCATCCTCATACACGATGTCCAGCGGAATATCCTGCGGTACAACGTCAATTTCCTCCGCCGGCGGAACAGTCACCTCGATCCGCTGCCCTGCCTTGGGGCGGCAGTTCTTGGGGATCTCCTTCCCTTCCACGAGCACATTGCCGCTGGCGATCAGTCCCTGCACGGCACAGCGTGTCAGACCAATGCCGAGGGTGGCGATCCATTTGTCCAGACGGGAGCCGACTGCATCCTCCGGAAAAATCAGGTCATGCTTGAGCATCCGTTCCCTCCTGTTCTGCTGCGGACTTCTTTTCCTTATCCATGAAAAACAGGATATAAATGAAGAGCATTGCGGTGCCGATGCAGACGCAGCAGTCCGCAAAATTGAAAATTGCAAAGTCAAAAAGCTGTACATCCAGATAATCCACCACTGCACCGCCACGGAAAATGCGGTCGTACATATTACCGAGTGCACCGCCGATCACAAGCACCAGACTCCAGAAGAGAAAGGGCTTCTGACGGGCATGACGGATCAGGATATAGATGCAGGCTGCCGCACCGATGATGGTCACGGTCAGCAGGAGCCAGCGGTGACCGGCAAGGCTGCCGAATGCGGAGCCGGTATTTTCGAGGTAGGTCAGATGCATGATGTCGAGGCTGCCGATTTGCAGAAACTCCATTTCACCAACGGGTTTCAGCTCGGCGACTGCCCAGATTTTGATTGCCTGATCGATACCGACCAGAAGTATGATCGCAATTGCTGCAATAATCAGCAAGATGTTCCCTCCTCAATATAGCGAGCATTTCAAAAAAGCCTGCCGCCCTTTACGGACGGCAAGCCGTTTTCTGGTTCAATTATGCTTCCGCAGAATCCTTGGTACCCTGACCGTTGTTGTCACCGAACTGCAGGTCACTGAAACGGGATTCATATGCACCACGGATCACTCTTGTGGAAAACTGGGAGGTCGCAAACGGATCGGGCTTGTTCTCGTCCGCTGTTACGCTCTCCTCTGCCGGCTTTGCAGCAGGTGCTGCCGGTGCAGGTGCAGGAGCTTCCTCTTCCTCCGCTTCATCAGCCTCCGGCATTGCGGAGATCATTTCCAGATGGCTCTTGTACATGTCAAACAGGCTGCGTTTGAAATCTGCAACCATCTTCCGTGCTTGTACGAGTGCTTCCTTTTCCTTGGCGATCTCTGCACGGTTCTTTTCCATCGCAATCTCATGCTGACGGGTTGCCTCATCGAGCAGTACTGCGGCTTCTTCCTTCGCCTTATCAAGGATCTGGGCTGCCTTTTCATTGGCTTCTGCAACCACCTGATGGCCCTGCTTCTGTGCACCGAGCAGTGCATCCTTGAGAGCCTCTTCATCCTTCATATACTCACGAACCTTATCTGCAAGAATCTGGATCTTCTTGTTGTTATCAGCTCGTTCGTTATCAATTTCCTGAAAAGTTGCTTCAAGCTGTCCGAGGAATTCATCAATATCCTCGGGACGATAACCCCAGGCTGCCTTTTCAAATCGTTTGTCTCTGATGTCCTGTGCAGTCATCATAGTGCTTCACCTCTTAAAATTATTATAGATATTTTTCAATGGTTATATGCAAACGGCCTTTTTGGGTGGGGCCGTTCAGCTCACTGACACGAAATTTGCCGAACCCACGGACGGAGAATACATCCCCTTGTGCAACCTGACAGGATACATCCTGCACCTGCACATAATTGAGAGAAACAAGTCCTCCCCGTATGTAATCCGCACAGGCATTCCTGCCCGTACTCAATGCGGTTCTCAGAACTGCATCCAGCCTTGGTGCAGCCAATGTTCCGGTGATCTCCTTCGTTTCCTGACGGCATTCGCAGGAAAACGGGAGTGCATCGGTGATCTGCACACCCACTCTGCCGATCTTTTCCATCTGCATACAGACGGAGGCGGCAGCAGGTGTCATAAAGCATTGGATCTTTCCGGGATTGATGACGATGTCCCCGAGTGTATCACGCTGCACCTGCTGTGCCATGATACTGCCAAGCACATCCCGATGGGTGAGCTTGTCCGCCTGACGATGGGTAATGGTCAGGCACACGAGAGGGAATTCCTCATCCTCCGGCGGAAAATCAAGCGGATGGATGCAGAGGATACCACGTTCCGCCTGTGGATACCCCCCATAAAACCGATAGGTTCCTGCCTGAAGCTGCCCCGTCAGCATGGTGTACTGCCGCATATCCAGAAAGGCTGTAAAGCTCCGGAATGCACTGCGTTTGACCATGTCCCTGACATGAGCCTGTAAAATTTTATCCGCTTCCTGCTGTTTATGATCCGGCATCATTCTCAGATGATCACGCCGTTATTCTCCAGCTCTGCAGCAAGATCATCACCAATGAAGCCTACGTTGTAGGGAGTGATGATGTAGGTCAGGTTTGCTACGGGCTTGAGGCTGCCGCTGATGGCATAGGAAACGCCCACGAGGAAGTCGATGATTCTTCTTCTGTTCTCAGGAGAAGCGGTTTCCAGATTCAGTACAACGGTCTTTCTGCTGATCAGGTGATCTGCGATTGCCTTGGCATCTGTAAATACCTCGGGCTTTACGAGAACGACCTGAAGCTGTGCTGTTGCCTGAATGTTCACGATATTGGAACCCGGTGTTCTCTCGATCGGAATATCCTCAAAGCCCTGTGAATTCGGCATACCCGGATTGGAAACCGGAATCTCGCTTCCGGGAACCGGATCGGGCATATCGGACGGGAAAAAGAATTCCTTCACATTGTCAAAAATTTTCATAACAAGCTCCATTCTCCGCACGTTTTGGTTTCTTGCGATGCGTACGGTCATCAAAATTTATATATATTTTCTTGCACCGAACAGTGCGGAACCGATTCTCACAAGGTTGGAACCGCAGGCAATGGCGGCTTCAAAATCGCCGGACATTCCCATGGATAAGATCCGCATTTCTGTATTCGGCACATTGTCAGCTTTGCATTGTTCAAACAGCTTCTGCATCGCTTCCAGATACACTGTTCCGCTTGACGGCGGCGGTATGGTCATCAGACCACAGACATGGAGATTCGGAAGCTGTGCGGCTGCATGCAGCAGTTCAGGGAGTTCCTCCGGACTGATGCCGCTTTTGCTTTCCTCACCGCCGATGTTCACTTCCAGCAGGATGTCCTGCCGCAGATCGTGCTTTGCTGCACAGCGGCTGATCTCCTGAGCAAGTGAAATCCTGTCCACCGACTGGATCATGCTCACATTCCCCACAAGGTACTTCACTTTATTGCCCTGCAAATGACCGATAAAGTGCACCTCCGCCCTCGGGTCATAGCTGTCACGCTTGGACTGGTACTCCTGCACACGGTTCTCACCGAGCAGGCGGATACCGCAGTCAACCGCACAGTTGACAAGCTCCGGCTCGACGGTTTTGGTCACTGCCATCAGCGTGATCTCTTTGGGATCACGTCCGCTTCTGACTGCTGCGGCATTGACAGCCTCCTGTATTCGTGCGTAATTGTCACGCACCTGCATCAGTTTATTGTCCATCCGCATCTATTCCTCCTGTGATAATGGAATCATACAGGAGCAGATAACCGCTGCCTGCATTCTGTGAAGAAATCACATAATCCGCACCCTCGTAGATCACATCCAGCTTACGGAATTCGGGCTGTTCGCCGTTCAGGACATAAACCCCACGGTAGCTGACGGACTGCGGTACAGTTTCACCTGTCAGCGGATCGGTCGTTTCTTCTGTAAATGTCTGGAAATGCAGAGCATTTCTCGGAACCATGATTCCCTTATATTCTCCACGGATCAGCTCCACATTCTCCGTCCGGTGCTGCACGAGATCATAGGTCATCGTTTCGCACTTGATGGCAATGATGGTGTTCTCCTCACCTGCTGCATTGTTCAGCATGATGATCTCACCTGTCACTGTATCCGAGGTGGATGCAAATTTCAGCGTTACTTTGCTTCCTGCTTCGTAGATTTTCTCCGAATTATCGACAACCGCTGCCAGCACCCACTCATAGCTGTCGATCAGCTTTCCAACCGTTGCACTGTCAGTCAGCACATTGTCCGTCACATCATTGATCTGGTCAACGGTCAGGCTTTCGATGCTGTCCACAGTGAAGGTTTCCTCCAGACCGTCCACATAGCTGACAAAGTAGGCTGTTCTGTCCGCACGGATCGTGTCCAGCGGTGCCTCCTGTGCCAGTGTCAGCGAATTGATCTCGGAACGGATGCTCTTCATGCGTTCCTCATAACCGGAATCCTTTCCGGTCACAAGGCGGTAGGTACTCAGGAGCACCGCCATTTCCTCACGCTCCGACTGGATGGAGGAAAGCTGACTGCGTTCCCTGTCGTACAGAAAGCCCTTGTAGGTTTCCGTCAGCAGATTGGAAATATTGGTCGGCTGGGCTGTCTGTGTGGTGCCGGGGTTGGAGATACGTTCGAGCAGAGCGTAGGTATTCTCCAGCTTTTCGATCCTCTGCTTGATCTGGATCTGATTCTCGCTGGAATAGACATTTGCGATCACGGAACCGATGCCGAGCTTACCGCCGTCGGGGACTTCGTAGTTGATGACTCCCTGACCGCTGTAAGTAACGACCTCTTCATCCCGTATGAAAACGCCCTTGACCAGCTCCGAATCGCTTCCCACTGAGAGGAGTGCTGTTTCTGTCGTGTAATCCTGATGCATTTTTTTGTAAAAGATGTTGATCATTGTGACAATACCGCAGATCGCCACAAGACTGAACACCAATTTCAGCATTCCGGAATTCATGCAATCACCAGCTTATTCAGATTTTTCTTCCGCATCCAGAATGGAAATGGGTCTTGAGGGGGCAATGGTAGAGATCGCATGCTTATACACAAGCTGCTGCTTGCCGTCACAGTCCAGGATCACAATATAATTGTCGAACCCCTTGACAATACCCTTGAACTGGAAGCCATTTACCAGATAAATTGTTACAACATTTCGCTCCTTGCGTGCGAGATTCAGAAAGGTATCCTGAAGATTGATGTTTTTGTTCATTTGTTATTTGCTCCTTTCCCTATTCGGGAGGTACGGTTTCCGGTTTTTACCGAAAATCACTCCATTATCCAATTATACCACAAATTTTCTCATTTGGCTATGATTTTTTCAGCTTTTTCTAAAATTTCTTCTACTTCATCATTTTCACTCAAAATCAACCATGAAATTTGATGATTTCGACGAAACCAAGTGAGCTGCCGCTTGGCATAGCGGCGTGTTTCCTGCTGAATTTTGGCAATACAGTCATCAAGCGAAGCCTGATTTTCAAAATAAGGGATCAGCTCCTTGTAGCCGATGGCATTTGCAGCGGTTTGCATGCCGCCTGCTTCATACACTTCCCTCGCCTCTTCCAGCAGTCCCTGTTCCAGCATCGCAAGGACTCTGCGGTCGATACGGTCGTAGAGCACGGCACGGTCGGCATAATCCAGACCGATCATCACCGCATCATAAGGGGATGGGTGGGCGGCATTCTCCGCCTTCAGCTCCGAAAAGCGTCTGCCGCTGGAAAGACAGACCTCAAGTGCACGGACCACACGCACCGCATTATTCGGGTGGATGCTGGCGGCAGCTTCGGGGTCGAGTGCGGCAAGCTCTGCATGCAGCACCTCTTTTCCCTCCGTTTCTGCCCGTGCATAGAGCTGCTCACGCAGCTTCGGGTCATTGCCCTCCTGTGAAAACTGCATGCCGCTGAGGAGGGAATCCACATAAAGTCCGGTGCCGCCGACAATGATGGGGAGCTTTCCCCTTGCGGCGATTCCGGCGATCTTTTCTTTTGCAAGCGTGACATATTCCGCAGCAGAAAACGCCTGACTGCGTGACAGAATGCCAATGAGGTGATGGGGAATATCCTGCATTTCCGCTTGGGTGGGCTTTGCCGTGGCGATGCCCATTCCCTCGTAGATCTGCATGGAGTCGGCTGAGATGATCTCACCGCCGAGTTTTCTGGCAAGTGCGATGCCCAGTGCGGTCTTTCCAGATGCAGTCGGGCCGACGACTGCGATAACACGTTGTTTTTCCATACTTCACCTACACTCTTCGGCGGAATTGTTTTTCCAGATTGTATTTCGACATGGTGAACATCACCGGTCTGCCGTGGGGACAGTGGCGGATGTTCACGTCACGGCACACCTGCTCCGTCAATGCCTGAAGCTCCTGCAATGAGTTTTTGTCATTCGCACGGATGGCGGATTTGCAGGCAAGCTCATGGAGCATATCATCCAGCAGATGGGTCTGGGGATTGACCTTTCCGAGAAAGAGGTTATGTGCCAGCTCCTGCACGATCTCATCGAGATTCAGCCCATCAAAAAAGATGGGGGCAGCCGTGGTCACGGCATAGGGCTTGTGCGAAAAATCGAACGCAAACCCAAGTCTGTCAAGAAGCGGAACATTCTCCTCCATCGCAGAAAATTCATCCATCGTCAGCAGGACACGGCATGGCTCCAGCAGCATCTGCTGGTACTGCCGGCAATTGTCACGCCGGAGCTTCTCAAAGATCACCCGTTCATGGGCAGCATGCTTGTCAATGATGATCATGGTGTCGCCGGACTGGGCAAGGATGTAATTTGCAAACAGCTCCCCGATCACCTTCACATCCGGAAACGGCTCTGTTTCGATCTCTGCGACCTCCTGCGGCTCGGATGCTCTGGCAGGTTCCGCAGGACGCATCTGGACTGCGGGGGGCTGTGCCTTCGGTGCAGGCGTATCCTCCTGTGTATGTAAGTCGCCGGAAACAATGGGGGTTTTCGGCGGCTTCTTCTCCGCAAAAAGGCTCGTGCGTTCCGGCTCCGGCGTACTCTGTACGGGCTTGGGCGGCGGCACGGGTGCTGTGAAAGGCATGGATGCCTGCGGCAGCACGGGCTGCACGGGAGGCGGTGCTGCGGGCTTTGGCGGTGCAGGCTTCGGCGGCTCCTCTACAAGGGGCTGCTGTGTATATTCCGGCTTGGGTTTCTGATACCAGTCCTGCACCGGCTTTTTTGCCTGAAATTCGTAGATCAGCCCTGCTTTCATCAGGGCATTTTTCACCGCAAAATAAATGGCGTTGATGACGGTCTTTTCCTCGGAGAACCGCACCTCCGCTTTGGCTGGGTGAATGTTCACATCGAGCGTGTGCGGCGGCATGTCAAGCATGAGGACGCATGCAGGGAATTTGCCCGTCATGATGAGATTTTCATAGGCACTTTCCAAAGCGACCATGCACGAACGTGACCGCACATAACGTGAATTGACAAAGAAATTCTGGAAGCTGCGGTTATTCTTTGCATAGAGGGGCTTGATGACAAAACCTTTCACAGAGATGCCGTCCTGCTCATGTTCCACGGGGAGCAGATCCCTTGCAAAATCCCGTCCGTAGACGGCGTGGATCGCTGCAAGGAGCGTGCCGCTGCCGTCGGAATGGAATTCCATTTTATTGTCACGGATGAAACGGAACGCAATTTCAGGATGGGAAATGGCGATCTTCTGAATGATCTGGGAAACCGCATTGCCCTCCGCCGCATCACGCTTCATGAATTTGCGTCTTGCCGGAACATTGAAAAAGAGATCCTTGATGACAAGCGTGGTGCCGTCCGGACAGCCGCATTCCTCAGGGATGCCGGCATCCGCACCGGCGATCTCGTACTTTGTGCCGAATTCGTCGCATGGACGCTTTGTCAGCACTGTCACCCTCGCCACAGCCGCAATCGAAGCGAGAGCCTCCCCACGGAAACCGAGGGTGCGGATGGTGTCGAGATCCGCTTTTTCGTTGATCTTGCTGGTTGCATGCCGCAGGAATGCCGTCGGCACGTCCTCCGGTGCCATACCGCATCCATCGTCCACGATCCGCATGAAGGTCGTACCGCCGTTTTTGATCTCAACGGTGATATGTGCTGCACCTGCGTCAATGGAATTTTCCACCAGTTCCTTGATCACGGAGGAGGGGCGTTCGATCACCTCTCCGGCTGCGATCAGCTCGGAAACGGCTTTGTCAAGTACCGTAATGACTGCCATTGCGGATCTCCTTTCTTCGATGTTTTATCTGTCCAGCATGGATGCCAGCTCTTCGAGCAGTTCACGGCATTCCGCATCCGTCAGCTCTGCGACATTTGTCCTCCGCAGGCGGTCGGGAATTGCAGATTCCTGCATACTGCCGAAACTGATCTGCCCGTCATGGGGCTTTTCCTGCACTGCCTTTGCAGCTGCCGCCTGTGCCTCCAGTTCAGCAAGAAGCTGGTTGGCACGGCTGAGTACCTTGGTCGGAAGTCCTGCAAGCTTTGCCACGTCAATGCCATAGCTGTCATCCGTGCCGCCTGCCACGATCTTGCGGAGGAAGCGGATGCCGTCCCTGCCCTTTTTCACGGCGATGCTGTAATTTCTCACACCATCCATGAGGGATTCCAGTGCGATCAGCTCGTGGTAATGTGTTGCAAACAGGGTCTTGCAGCCGAGATTTCTCGCCGAGCAGATATGCTCCGCAACTGCTCTCGCAATGCTGATGCCGTCAAAGGTGGACGTACCTCTCCCGACCTCATCGAGAATGACAAGGCTGTCCTTGGTGGCATGGCGGAGGATCTCAGCGACCTCACGCATCTCGACCATGAACGTGCTCTGTCCTGCGGCGAGGTCATCGGATGCACCGACTCTGGTGAAAATTCTGTCCGCAACGGAGATTTTCGCATAGGATGCCGGTACAAAACAGCCGATCTGTGCCATGAGGACAATGAGTGCGGTCTGACGCATATAGGTCGATTTACCGGACATGTTGGGACCTGTGATGATGGAAAGGCGGTTTGCTCCCGTATCAAGGTAGGTGTCATTCGGAACGAACACCTCCTCTTCGAGCATCTGCTCGACCACGGGATGCCTGCCGTCACGGATGAACAGGGTGCCGTCGATGGCGATCTCGGGCTTGCAGTAATTGTTCTTTGCAGCGGTTTCCGCAAAGGAAACCAGCACGTCCACTGCGGCAACGGCGGCGGCGGTTTCCTGCACGCTTACAAGTGCCTGTGCAAGATAATCACGCACCTGTGCATAAAGATCCTGTTCAAGCTGGAGAGCCTTGTCCTTAGCACCGAGAACGGTGTTTTCGGCATCCTTCAGCTCCTGCGTGATGAAGCGTTCGCAGTTGGCAAGGGTCTGTTTGCGGATGTAATGCTCCGGCACAAGGTCATAGTAGGAACGTGTGACCTCGATATAGTAGCCGAATACACGGTTGAAGCCGACTTTGAGGTTTTTGATGCCCGTGCGTTCACGCTCCTGCTCGCAGATCTCCTCGATCAGATTGCTGCCGCCGTTCTGGATGGCACGCAGCTCGTCAAGATCCTTGTCAAAGTCCTCACGGATTACACCGCCGTCCTTGATGACTGCCGGCGGTTCCTCCACAATGGCACGTTCCACGAGGTCTGCGATGCTGTGCAGGTCGGAGATCTGTGCATTGAGCTTCTGGAGGAGTGCGGATGCGGAGAGGGAAGCCAGCACCTCTTTGAGCTGCGGCAGTTCCTTTGCAGTATCCGCAAGTGCACGAAGATCACGGGGCATCGCCTTTTTATAGACGATCCTCGTCATCAGGCGTTCGAGGTCATACACTCTGTCGAGGATGTCCTGCAGCTCCATCAGCTCCATGCTGTGCTGCATGAGCTGTTCCACTGCATCCAGCCTTGCCATGATCTTGGCAGGACTTCTCAGCGGACGCTCCAGCCATGCTTTCAGCATACGCTTGCCCATGGAGGTGCGTGTGCTTTCCAGCACCCACAATAGGGAGCCTTTCTTTTCACCCGTCCGCATGGTGCGGACAAGTTCGAGATTCCGCATGGCGTTGTAATCGAGAGTCATATAGGCACTGCTGTCACTCAGTTCGAGGTTCACGAATCTGCCGACGGGCACCTTCTGGGTGGTCTGGATGTACTCGAACATACCGCAGACCGCCGCAGTTTCACAGCCGGATTCCTTCAGTCCGAGCTGGGCAAGGCTCTGTGCGGAAAACTGTGCACAGACGATGCTGCCGGACTGCTCGGGAGAGAAGCATTTTTCCTCTCTCAGAGCAGCGGCACATTTCAGACGGATCTTGAGGAAATCACCGACCTCACGCAGGGAGAGAAAAGCGGCGTTGAAGATGATCTCCGCCGGCATATAGCGTGAGAGGAGGGTGATGATCTCATCCTCCGCATGCTTTTCCGCAATCGGATAGAGAGCCGCCTCACCCGTGGAGAGGTCTGCAAAGCAGAGGGCGGTGCCGTCCAGCCCGCAGTAGGCACAGCAGAGGTAATTATTAGACGCATCATCGAGCATATTGTTTTCAATGACCGTGCCGGGCGTGACCACCCGGATGACCTCACGCTCAACAAGTCCCTTGCTCTGTGCCGGATCCGTCATCTGCTCACAGATGGCAACACGGTAACCGAGGTCAATGAGCCGCTTGATATACAGCTCGCTGCTGTGGTAGGGCACACCGCACATGGGTGCACGCTCCTCCAGACCGCAGTCCCTGCCCGTAAGGGTCAGCTCCAGATCACGGGAAACACGGATGGCATCGTCAAAGAACATCTCATAAAAATCCCCCAGTCTGTAAAAGAGCACACAGTCCGGATACTGTGCCTTGGTATCCGCATACTGCTGCATCATGGGTGATAATTTATCTCTGTCGATCTGGTTGAGTTCCATGCTTTCGCCTTCCTTCCGTGATTTTTTGATGATCCAACATGCTGAAAAACAGCCCCCCGCCTCAAGAGGAGGGGTTATATTTCGGGGACTTCGCCCCCGAACCCCTTTTGGCAGAGCATCAGCTCTGCATTGGATTTAGTGGCATCCGCTGCAGCTGCTGCAATTGCCGCCGCAGGAAATTTCACCGGTGCCGCAGGTTTCCGGATCTTCGCCGTTTGCAGCCATTGTGATGATATGGTTGACTTGATTGAGCAGGCTGTCCATGCCCTCCTTTGCAGCGGTGAACACCATCATCTTGGGATTCTCCATGATCTGCTTGTACAGGGACTTGATCACGCTGTCAAGCTCCGTCACCTTATCCTGATCCTTGTCGGGCTTGCCCATCTCCATATTCAGCTCCATACGCTTGAGGTTGAATGCACCGATCAGGTTCTGGAGCTGTTCATCCTCGTCGTTTGCCTGCTTTGCGAGATTGTAGGCGATATAACGGTCGTCTGCCTGAATTGCTTTACCGAGTTCTCTTGTCATCTGAATAATATCCATGGTGGTTTCTCCTTTTCTTTGGTTAATTTTAAAATGTGGGGGAATCGCATGATGCGATCCCCTGCCGAGGTCTTTCAGGGGTTCATGTCAAACTGACACAAGCTCCCCCGTCACAAGTCCGTTGTGGGTTTCGGTGATCCTGATATTCACAAAGGTACCGATCAGCTCCGGCGTGCCGGCGAATTCCACCAGCATGTTTTCCGTGCTTCTGCCCGTGAGCAGTTCCGGACGCTTGCGGCTCTGTCCGTCAGCCAGTACCCTGATCGTTCTGCCGAGGAAGCGACGGTTGTTCTCCACGGAGATCTCACGCTGCAATGCGAGAAGCCGCTGCATGCGTTCGCTCTTTTCGGCATCCGTGGTCGCATCCGGCATTTCTGCCGCCTTTGTGCCCGTCCGCTTGGAGTAGATGAAGGAATACACATTGTCATACCGCACCTCACGCATCACCGCAAGCGTTCCCTCAAAATCCTCTGCCGTTTCATCGGGGAAACCGACGATCAGGTCAGTGGTCAGGGAAAATTCCGGATCACGGCTGCGGATGTACCGCACCTTTTCCAGATACTGCGAAACGGTGTAGCGGCGGTTCATGCGGCGGAGTATATCATCACTTCCCGACTGCACGGGCAGATGCAGATGCTTTGCAAGATGCCTGCATGCAAGGATCGCATCCATCATTTCCGGCGTTGCATCCTTCGGATGGGAGGACATGAAGCGGATCCAGAATTCGCCCTCGATTTTGTCAAGCTCACGCAGAAGTGCCGGAAAATCCATACCATTTTCCAGATCTCTGCCATAGGAATTCACATTCTGTCCGAGGAGCATGATCTCCCGATAGCCCTGCTGCACCAGCTCCCTGACCTCTGCAATGATATGCTCCGGTCTGCGGCTGCGTTCTCTTCCTCTGACATAGGGGACGATGCAGTAGGTACAGAAATTATTGCATCCGAACATGATCGGGACGGATGCCTTGAAGCTGCTCTCACGGACTGCCTCCTGTCCCTCGGGAATGTCCGTGTAGATCTCAATATCCTGAGCGTATTTCTTGCCGTGCATGACCGCATACAGCATCTGAGCCAGACGGCTAACGGCGGATGTGCCGAGCACAATGTCCACATGGCGGTAGGACTCACGGATCTTGTCCGCAGCCTGCTGCTGTGCAGTCATGCAGCCGGTCACGCAGATGATGAGTGCAGGATTCTCACGCTTGAGCTTCTTGATGCTGCCGAGCGTGCCGAACACCCGATCCTCCGCATTTTCACGGACTGCACAGGTGTTATACAGGATCAGGGATGCCTTTGCAATGTCCCCTGTAAAGCCGTAGCCCATCTGTTTGAGGATGCCGCTGAGCTTTTCACCGTCCGCCACATTGAGCTGACAGCCGAAGCTATGCACATAGGCAAGCGGCTGCTGCGGCATGGCATCCGTCCAGCGGCGTACCTCCTGCACGCAGAATTCCGGCGACGGCAGATGATTCATATCCAGTGTTTCCGGCAAAGCGTTCCCTCCTTCATTCATAGTTTTACATTTTATTATAGCACAGATGACGGAAAAATGCAAGTTTTTTCGTAAAAAAACTGCAATTCCCATTGAATCGGGAATTGCAGAGGCAATCACACTTTTTGTGCCAGCTTTTCGCAGAGCTGTGCATCGGGTTTGACATAGAGGGTCTGCTGGTTCGTGAAAATCACCATGCCGGGCTTGGCTCCATTGGGCTTTTTGACGAACTTCACACGAGTGAAATCCACGGGAACCTGTGCGGAATCCCTTGCCTTGCTGTGATATGCCGCCAGTACTGCCGCCTGTCGGATCGCCGTTTCACTCGGCTCCATGCCGTCCGTCACAAGGATCACATGGGAACCGGGGATGTTCTGCGTATGCAGCCAGATGTCGAGCTTTGCCGCCTGCTTGGTCGTCAGGAGATCATTCTGCCGGTTATTCCGTCCGACAAGGATCATGAAGCCGTCCTCACTGCGGTACACCATCGGGGGCTGCTGCTTCGGGGGCTTCTGCCTGCCGTTTTTCTTCTTGGTATAGCCCTGCTCACAAAGCTCCTCACGGAGAAGCAGGAGATCCGCTTCGGTTTCCGCACGGCTCAGGACATCGAACACGCTTTCAAGATATGCAAGCTCCTGCTCGCCCTGTTCGATCTGTTCGGAGAGCTTTTCCTTGGCTGTGACTGCCTTCCGGTAAAGCGTATAGTACCGCTGGGCATTCTGGGCAGGAGTCAGGTTCACTTGCAGCGGAATGCTGATCTGCGGACAGTCCTCCTCGTAGAAATTCTCCAGAACCGCCGCAGTATCGCCCTTTTGCAGACGGTAGAGATTGGCGGAAAGCAGATCGCCGCAGAGCTTATTGTGCTCCATCTTGTCTGTCTGGGCAAGCTCCGCCCTCTGGTTGTCGAGCTTTCTGCTCACACGTTCAAGCCTTGTCATGACAAGGCGGAAGAGGTCGTTCGCCCTCTGCTTCATTCTTGCATGCAGGTCACGCTTGGTATAGAATTCATCCAGTGCCGCACTTGCACTCGGCATGGGTCTGACGACCATCAGTGCACCGTACTGCTCCGGTCTGAGGAAGCAGTAATCCTTGAGCTGTCCCTCCGGTGTCTGCAAAACGCTGAACTGACAGCCGCCGTTTCGCAGCATTTCTGCGGTGCGGTGCAGAGTGAAGAGCAGACGATCCCTGTGATCCTGCGTCATGGAGTGGGTGCGGATAAAGTCGCTCTTGCAGACATAGTATGCCCACTCTCTGGCAAGCAGCGGAGAAACACCCTCGAACAGCTGCACAAGTGCCTTGTCAAGCGGTGCATCCGGTGCAAGGAGCAGTGCGGAGATGATGGTTTCATCATCGGTGTCCATGAAATTCAGGCGGCGGCTCCGGTGGGGCATTTCATACGCAAATCCGGGCAGAATGACACGTTCACGGGTCACATCCGCATTGCGTTTCAGGCTGTCGATGATCTTTCCGTCCTGATCGCAGAGGATGCAGTTGGAGTACCTGCCCATCACCTCGCATGCAAGCGTCAGCTGCACACGGTCGCCCAGCTCGCTGACGCATTCAAAATCGAGAAAGAGAATGCGTTCAAGCCCGTCCTGCCGCACGGAAATAAGCTTGCCGCCGCCGAGATGCTTGCGGAGCAGCATGCAGAACATGGGCGGAACTGCGGGGTTTTCGATGACTGCCTGCGTCAGGTGCAGTCTTGCACTGTCGCCGGATGTGCTGATGAGGAGCTTCTGCATTCCCTCCCTTCCACGCAGATGGATGATGATTTCATCACGGGAAGGCTGGTGGATCTTATCCGCCCTCGTACCGGTCAATGCTTCCAGCTCCTGTTTTACTGCATACAGATATGCACCGTCAAATGCCATGTTTTTCCTCCTACAGAGTCTTGTGGTATACTAAAATTTCAAATGCTGCCTGCGTTGTCAGTGTTTGCAGTGCGGCAAGCCGTTCCCGTTCCTTGGCACCTGTCCGGTAGGCGTAGGGTGTCATGCTGAAGAGATCGGCGATCTCCTGCGGATCATGGAGCGTGATCTCCCGTGATGCCGTCAGTTTTTCCGTGAACGTGAAGCCCTCCAGTGCGTAGTCCTTGACCGCATTTTCATACGGGATGTCATAGACTGCTGTTTTCAGCTCCCAGAGGTGTTTTGCCGCAGGAATGACCATGAGAAAACAGCCGCCCTTTTTCAGGACACGCTGGAATTCCTCGCCGCAGTAGGGTGCGAAAATGCTCATCACCAGATCACAGCTTTCACTCTGCACGGGCAGGTGGAATACACTCCCGACCGCATAATCCGTGCCCTTATCCGCACGGGCGGCAAGGTCAGCGGCGGTCTTGGAAATATCCACACCGTACACCGCCGCATCCGCAAGGGACTGCCGCACAGCGTTGGTATAATAGCCCTCGCCGCATCCGGCATCGAGCAGGACGCCCTGCTCCGGCAGATACTGCTGCACCGCCCTGCACACGGTTTCCATCAGATGTGCATAATAGCCCTTACTGAGGAAATTCCGCCTTGCCCGCACCATTTCCGGATTATCCCCCGGCAGCTTTGCATTCTGCCGGCTTGAGGGGAGCAGATGCACATAGCCGCTTCTGCTGCGGTCAAAGCAGTGATTTTTCTCACATTTCAGGCTTTTTCCAGCTGGGTGCAGGGGCATTCCGCAGACCGGACAGCTCCAGATACACTCAGACATATTTCACCGGCTCTTCCAGAGCACACTCCGTCACTTCCAGATCGGGCAGGACTTCCTTCAGCTTCTTGGCAAGGAATGCAACCATCCCGATTTCCGTGTGATAATGACCGCAGTCGATCAGGGAAATGTAGTTGTCCTGTGCTGCATACCAGCGGTCATGCTTGACATCACCGGTGAGAAGTGCGTCCGCATGCAGCTCATCCGCCAGTTCAAGCAGGGAGGAACCCGAACCGCCGCAGATCGCAAGGGTCTTGACCTTTTCGCCGTTCACGCCTGCATCGAGGTAGCGGACGGTGTGGCATTTGAGGACTTCTTTTGCAATTTTCGCAATGTCCTCCACGCTCTTCGGCTCTGCGAGGGTCACGATCCTGCCAAGACCGCCCTCCTCCAGAGGGAATACCTCCTCGGTCAGACCAAGCTTTTCACGCAGCGTTTCCACAAGCAGATCATTGATGCCGCCCTCCACCATGTCCAGCGGCGTGTGACAGCAGATGGCTGTCATATTATTGGAAGCGAGCTGATAGACGGGATGCTCCGCCGTCAGCTTCGTCAGCGGATCAAAAATGACGGGATGATGGGAAACGATCATATCACAGCCCTTTTCCACCGCATGATCCACGACCTTTGCCGAAATATCAAGTGCAACCATCACATGCTTCACTTCCTGCCAGACGGAACCCACCAGCAGTCCGGAATTATCCCATCCCTCCTGCGTTTCAAACAGTGCAATGGCATTGACTGCCGCAAGTACTTCCTGAACCTTCATCGCTGTATTTCCTCCAATCTCCGTTTTACTTCCTCCGCCGCCCTGTCAAAGGGTGCCGGAGTCTGCCCTGCTGCAATTCGTCCGTCACGGGACTTGCAGAGCATTTCATACTGCCGCTGTGCATATGCCATGCATTCCGGCTTTCTCAAATCCATTTTTCCGATCCGCATCAGGGCAAAATCCGGCTCGGTGCATTCTCCTGTGTACTCTGCACGCATGACCGCATACAGAAAGCGGTCATCCCTCACACAGGTTTCCTCCACGATCGCAAAACCATTCCGGCAGAGCCACTGCCGCAGAACATCCGCTTTTGTCATCGGCTGCAAAATCAGGCGGAGCTGTGTCAGCGGAAACGGGCAGGTTTCCAGAATGTGCACCATCGTTTCGCCGCCCATGCCGGCAATGACAATATCCGTCAGTCCCTCCGGCGGTACATGCACCAGACCATCCGAAAGGATCGTCCGGATCTTAGCGGAAAGCCCATGCTTTTCAATGGTTCTCCGTGCCGCAGCCAGAGGTCCCTCGCCGATGTCCGAAGCGATCACCTGCTCCGAGATGCCGGCTTCGATCAGATGTACTGCAAGCTGTGCATGATCCGTGCCGACATCGCAGACCGTGCTGCCCTGTCCGACATATGCCGCACATGCCTGTAATCTTGGATTCAGCATAATTTCTCCTTAAAATCAATCAGGGGCTGCGGCATTGCCGCAGTCCCGAATCTGCAATATGACGTTCTTACTTCTCTGCGAAATGTGCCTGAAGCTTTGCTACCAGCTCATCTGCATCTACGCCGTGTACAGCACATGCCTGTGCTACGGATTCACCTCTTGCAGACGGACAGCCAAGACAGTGCATGCCCATTTCCAGAAAATACGGTGCTACGTTGAAATCAGCATCGAGAATATCGCCGATCACAGTATCCTTTGTTACTTCAAAAGCCATAATGAACCTCCATATTCAATCTGATACAGAAAGCACAGCGTTGGCTGTGCTTTTCTGTTATGCAATTTTATTCCTCACGCATCTTTGCGAAGCACTCGCTGCAGTATACAGCACGGCCCTCGCTCGGCTGGAACGGCACTCTTGCCTCACCGCCGCAGCTTGCACATGTTGCAGTGAACATCTCTCTTGCAGCCTTCGGTGCACCCTTTCTTGCACTGCGGCAGCTCTTGCATCTCTGCGGCTCATGCTCAAAGCCCTTTTCTGCATAGAATTCCTGTTCGCCAGCAGAGAATACAAATTCAGCTCCGCATTCCTTGCAAGTCAATGTCTTGTCTTCGTACATGATTGTTTACCTCACTTCAAGTTAATTGTTTTGGACTACGGACGGGGTAAAACCGACACCTTTGATGAATCAACGCTCTCGTTAAGCTACAAGCCCTTTTATATCGCACCCGCCGTCCGGCAGGGGTCGAACTTTATTCAAAGTACTCCGTACTTTTCACTGCCCGCATCTTCCGCCGTACACGCTGCATGGCGTTATCCACGGATTTTGCCGTGATCCCGAGCATTTCCGCCGTCTGTGCATAGCTTGCACCCGACATGATGCATTGCAGGATCTCCCACTCCTTCGCAGAAAGCAGAGCCATGACCTGCATCCGGCAGCGGGCATAATTTTCTTTTTCCACAAGGATACTTTCCGGTGTTTCCGGATCGGCGATCACCGCCTGTTCTTCCATCAGCTGTGTGATGTCGGCAACCGGTGCTTCGTAATTTCCGACTTTCTTCACAAGCGTCCGCATTCTGTTGACGATGCAGACCTGTGCATATGCGGAAAATTTCGTGCCTTCCTCCGGACGGAATTTTGAGATCACATGCAGGAGCGTGATCAGCCCCTCCTGTGCAAGGTCATCTGCATCGGTTTCCGATGCGGCATAATGTCCGGCATAATAACGGACAAGCTTCAGATACCTTTTCAGAAGCAATGCCTCCGCATCCACTGAATCCTTTGCAAGCACTGCAAGCTCTTCATCGGATGCAGCATTCAGACTTTCCTCGGATAATTCGAGCATTCTGCCCTCCGTATCATTGTTGGAATTCCACAGCCGGTTTATTCCGCTGCGTATGTGTTTCTGCCTTCGGAAAAGAGGTCGCCGCCCTGTGCGTCATTGCACACAACCAGCGGAAAATCCTCGATATAGAGCCGTTTTACGGACTCACAGCCGAGATCCTCAAAAGCGATCACCTGCATCTCCTTGATGCATCTTGCCGCCAGTGCACCGGCACCGCCGACCGCACAGAGATAGACAGCCTGATTTCTTGCGACCGCTTCCTGCACCGCCTTGGAACGCTCGCCCTTGCCGATCATTGCAGCAAGACCGAGATCCAGAAGTCTGGGAGCATAGGGATCCATTCTGCCCGAAGTCGTCGGTCCGCAGGAGCCGATCGGCTTTCCGGGGGGAGCCGGCGTGGGACCTGCATAGTAGATCACGGCACCCTCCAGCGGGAACGGAAGCTCTCCGCCCTCATCAAGCAGTGCGGCGATCCGCTTATGTGCGGCATCCCTTGCCGTATAGACATATCCGGACAGCAGGATCTTATCACCGATCCGCAGTTCTTTTGCACATTCTTTCAGATCCTGTGCACAGATCCGCCGAATTTCCGGCACATTTACCACCTCGGTCAATTACTCGCTTACAGATGCCTCTGCATCCTTGATCAGTTCGCTCATATCAAATGAGAAATTCTTCTTGCCGCCGTTCTTCGGAGCTGCCGGCTTTTCTTCAGCAGGCTTTTCCTTCTTGCCCTTGGTTTCAAACATTGCAGCAACGTCCTCATCGTCAGTCTGTGTCATTGCCTCAAACATCGAAACAGCGTCTTCTTCCACTGCCTTTGCTTCAGGCTCAGCTGCGGGTGCCTCTTCAGCCGGCATCTCCGCATTCATGATGTTCTCTTCTGCATCCGCTGCGGACTTTGTGGTTTCATCCACGCTCTCACGGGCATCTGCGATCACCGCACCTGCCTCGCTGATCTTCTCATCAACAGCCTTTGCAGCCTTTGCCATCATCTCGCCAGCCTCACGGAAGCTCTTCTCAATGCCGTCGATCTCGATCGTCAGCATGGATCTGATGGTTGCAGTGAGCTGCTTTACACGCTCCTGCTGCTCGATCGCATCCTTCTTGATCTGTGCAGCCTCAGCTTCTGCCTTCTCTGTTGCAGTACCCAGAATACGGTCAGCCTCTGCGTTTGCAGATGCCGCACGCTCTGTTGCATCATTCACGATACGCTCTGCCTCAGCATTTGCCTCAGAAACTGTGGTTTCTGCCTGAGCATCGGCATCGGAAATTCTCTTCTCTGCATATGCATCCGCATCTGCAATGGTCTTGTCTGCCTGCTCATTTGCAGCAGCAATCTTCTTGTCAGCCTCTTCCTTTGCAGCAGCTTCGAGCTGGAGAGCACTCTGCTGTGCCTGTGCGAAGATGGCACTCATATCAAAGCTCGGTGCAAAGCCGGTGGACTGAGAGGCCTTCTTCTCGAGTTCAGCAGCCTTTTCATTGAGCTTGGCAATTTCTGCATCCTTTTCGGAGAGCTTTGCAGCAGCTTCTTCTTCTGCCTTCTTGGCATCAGCCTTTGCAGCTTCGAGCTGTTCATTCAGCTTATCCATCTCAGCAGAAAGCTCCTCGGAAACATTGGCATTGGACTTGAGTGCAGCATTTTCGGACTTGAGTGTGCTCACCTTATTCTCCAGATCACCGATCTCACTCTTGAGTGCAACGATCTCCTGCTGGTACTCACGCACCTTGCCCTCATCCACACTGTTCTTAGCCTGTGCGATCGCCTGCTTCATCTTCTGCTCATCGGCAGCTCTCGCCTTCTTTTCAGCAGTCAGTGCATTTGCAAGCTGGCTTGCCTTTTCCTTATAGGACGCACCCTCAGCTGCCTGCTTTTCATAAGTTGCAGCCTTCTTTTCAGCCTCGGCAGCACGCTTTTCGGCCTCAGCAGCCTTCTTGCTTGCAGCCTCCGCATCACGCTTGTAGGACTGTACCAGCTCGGATGATGCCGGATCAATCTCCTCGTCACGCTTCTTCAGCTCTGTTTCCAGATCATAGATTCTGGAATGAACCTCGTCCAGATAAGCCATAACGGATTCTTTTTCAAGACCGCCGGGACGCATAGTCGTTTTCAGTACACCAGATGGGATTTCCATTGTTCAAGCTCTCCTTTGCACACAGGGGCAGCAAGCATGGGGTAACGCCGTCCCTGTTTTCAGTATTGATTTAATTATACCATATTTTTTTCCATCTTGCAATAGATTTTATGTACAATTCATCCTATGTTTTTCGTGCATTCTGACCAAAAAAATCAACGGAAACAAAAAATTCCGGCAAATGCAATCGGACAAAAACAAACAAACCGAATGCATCAGCCGGAATATTCATTTCAAATCTTACTTACCGCCGAGGATCTCGAAAATATCATCCAGATCATCCATATTCATGGACGGCTTCTGTGCCGGACGGTCGAAATGCAGATCGTCAAGCATCGGATTGTCGATCGGAATCACATTTTCCTCTTCCTTCGGAGCTTCCGCAGACTTCACATCATCCTCAAAATCTGCTGCGATCACAGTGATGGTCATTTCATCCTGCATATCTTCCTTGAATGCAGCACCAAAGATGAACTGTACGTCCGGAGCCGCAGCCTCGGTGATCATCTTGGAAGCAGTATCTACATCGGAAGCGAGTGTGTCCTCGGACATTGCGATGTTGATGAGGAGTCGTCTTGCACCTGCGATAGAAGTTTCCAGCAGCGGGCTGCTGATGACTGCCTTTGCAGCCTCGGTAGCCTTGTCCTTGCCGGCACCATGACCGATTGCCATGTGTGCGTAGCCTGCACCCTTCATTGTAGTGGAAACGTCAGCAAAGTCGAGGTTGATATAGCCTTCTTCTACGATCAGATCTGCAATGCTCTTGACACCGGTCTTGAGGATATCATCGGACAGTGCGAAAGATTCCTTCATGGTCAGGGGCTTTTCCAGACCAACAAGCAGTCTTTCGTTCGGGATGACGATCAGAGAGTCAACATACTTCTTCAGCTCTGCGATGCCGTTCTCAGCCTGAGCCATTTTCTGCTCACGCTCAAATGCGAAAGGCTTTGTCACAACAGCAACAGTCAGGATGCCCATTTCCTGTGCAGCCTTTGCTACGACAGGAGCCGCACCTGTACCGGTACCGCCGCCCATACCAGCGGTGATGAATACCATATCCGCACCCTTGAGAGCTGTTCCGATCTCTTCGATATTCTCCTCTGCACTGTGCTTGCCGACCTCCGGCTTATTACCAGCACCTCTGCCCTTTGTCAGCTTCGCACCGATCTGGATGCGGGTTGCTGCCTTGGAATTGTTCAGTGCCTTTGCGTCTGTATTAATTGTTACATACTCAATATCACTTACACCGGAATCAACCATACAATTAAGTGCATTGCCGCCGCCGCCGCCGACACCGATTACCTTAATATTAACCTCCGGGTCAAATGCTTCTTCATAGATGAAGTCCGTCATTATAGTTCCTCCTACCTGCTTTTATTTCCATGTAAAAACACTAAATATCTCACCAGATACCAATACACAGTATTATTTTATCACATTCCGGTGGATTTTGCAATACTTTTTTGACAAATTTTCTTTTTTTCCTAATCACACAACTTACAGTTCATATTTTGATGCATTTTTAACAAAAATGCACATGAACATTTATTCGTTTTGCGATGTTCCGGTCACGGGATTGCCGGATTCATCAGTCATTCCTTCGGTCGCTTCTTCTGCCGCCTGCTTTCCAGCTTCGACATCCGCCTTATTGCGGAAAGAACACTGATTCGTGCCGATCATTGTCAGGTAGCCTTCCTTATCCGCCGGCTGCTTGCTGATGATATGCTGTGCAAAATTGATCTTGTATTCGATCTCATCCCAGTTGCCCATATCGAATTCGATGCGGTGATCGAAATTGACGAGGATGTTGTGCACCTCCGTCATATCCACGGAAACGATCGGTGCTTCCAGCCCGCCTGCATCAATGATGTCCATGAAAGCATGCAGGATCTTGTCATCACGTTCACGCTCGGAAACGATCCATTTTCCGGCGGTCGGTTCAAAGGGAGTGTAGCCCTTGATCGTGATCAGCCCATCCTGCGGATCCATGCCGTCCTCCAGGATCTTCCCGTACCGGCTGACGATGAGCGTGCCGAAGCCGTATACAATATTATAGGTCGGCTCGCATTTCTTCACGTCGATCACAAGCGTATCCGGAAACTGGCGTGTGATGGAGATCTCCTCCACATAGATCAGGCTGTCAAGTGCCCTCTGCTCTGCCGCTTCAAGGTCCACACGCACCATATTATCTCCGGCGGCGATCCCCGTTGCGGCGGCGATCTCCTCAGCTGAATACATTTTCGCATCGCCGGTCACCTGTATCTGCTGGATATTGAACATCACTGTCATGGAAAGCGTGATGATGACACCGACCGCCAGTATGATGACCACAAGGGCATACATCGCAAAGCCCCGCCGCCTTCGCCGGATCCTGCGGTAATTCGTTTCATGTGACATGCTGGTTTTTTCTACATCTCTCATACATGTTCCCTCTTTTATACTCTGATGATTTCCGCACCGACGCTTCGCAGCACCTGCTCAGGGCTGTCATATCCCCTGTCGATGTGGTGGATTTCTGTAATGATCGTTTCACCCGCTGCACAGAGTCCTGCAATCAGCATTGCCGCACCGCCCCGAAGATCGGTCGCCTCCACTGCTGCACCATGCAGACTGCGGACACCGTTGATGACCGCCACTCTTCCGGCTGTGCGGATGTCCGCACCCATTTTCACAAGGGCATCGACATGACGGAAACGGTTTTCAAAAATAGTTTCCTCTATGACCGTCGTACCGGCAGCACAGCAGAGTGCCGCCATCAGGATCGCCTGTGCATCCGTCGGGAAGCCCGGATAGGGCATGGTTTTCAGGGTTCTGACTGCCCGCAGGGGTGCTGCTGCATGAAAGCAGATGCTGTCAGCTGAAGCACTCATCCGGCAGTTCATTTCCTCAAAAACCGCAAGGATGCTTTCCAGATCCGAGGCACTCACACAGCGGAGGGACAGCTCACCGCCTGCCGCCGCAGCCGCTGCAAGCCACGTTGCAGCAACGATGCGGTCGGGCATGATGCGGTATGTACAGCCATGCAGCTGTTTCACACCACGGATCACGATGGTACCCGTTCCCTCACCAGCAATCTGTGCACCGCAGGCACGGAGGAATCTTGCCAGATCAATGATCTCCGGCTCCCGTGCGGCGTTGCTGATCGTGGTTTCTCCCTTGGCAGTAACTGCGGCAAGGAGAATATTTTCAGTCGCTCCGACGGACGGAAACTGCAAATGGATCCTTGCACCGTGCAGACCATTGGGGGTCGTGCAGTGAAGGATGCCGTTTTCCTCGTGGATCTTCACGCCCATCCGCCGCAGTGCCTGCAAGTGCAGGTTGATCGGACGGGGTCCAAGCTCACAGCCGCCGGGGTAGCCCAGTGTACAGGTGCCCATTCTGCCGAGCACTGCACCAAGAAAAATGATGGATGACCGCATTTCGCACATGAACTGCTCGGGGATCTCCGAGGAATCCATTCCATGTGCATCGACCGTCACCGTATGCTCCTGCATGCGGCACCGGCAGCCGAGGTTCGTCAGGATCCTGCATGCGGCATAGACATCGGACAGACGGGGGCAATTCTCCAGCCAGATCTCACCATCACAGAGCAGCGATGCCGCCGCAATGGGCAACGCACTGTTTTTTGCTCCCTGAACGATGATCTCTCCCTCCAGATGCCTGCCGCCCTGAATCACTAATTTCTGCATATACGCCACTCCTTTCTCTCTTCATTCTATGACGGAAAGGAGATTGGGTGCGGTGAAATTATGCTTTTTTCAGCAGACCCTCAATGACGTTCCAGATGCGTTCCTCCGTGTCGGCAACTGCGAGGGAGGCGGCATTCTGTGCCATGCTCTGCAGCTTTGCTCTGTCATTGTACAGAGCCTCGATACGGGAGATCATATCCTCAGCGGTGACATTCTTCTGCTCGATCACGATCGCCGCACCTGCCTTGCCCAGCACATTGGCATTATGGAACTGGTGGTTGCCGGTAACGATCGGGGACGGCACGAGGATGGAGGGCTTGCCGAGTGCTTCCAGCTCTGCAAGCACGGATGCACCGGAACGGCAGACCACAAGGTCAGCGGCTGCCATGCAGGTGTCCATGTCGTTGATGTACTCGCTCACACGGATGCGGCTGTTCTTCATGGGAATGCCGTATTCCTGCATCTTCTGCGGAAAGGTATCCTTGCCCATGCCGCCGTAGCCGTGGATGTGGTTGACTGCCAGACCCTTGGAGGTGTGCCATCTGAGCACCTCTGCCATGGTTTCGTTGATGCATCCTGCTCCGAGGCTGCCGCCGAAGGAAAGGATGCAGAAGCTGTCATCAAAGCCAAGCTCCGCCCTTGCCTGTGCACGGGATTTCTGTTTCAGCTCCGCACGGACGGGAAGTCCGGTGACGGTGTACTGAATTCCCTTTTCAAAATACTGCAAAGCCTCTTCCACGGTGAGCATGACATGATCCACCTCTTTGGCGAGGAGCTTGTTGGTCACACCGGGGAATGCATTCTGCTCATGGATGGCGGTCGGGATGCCCATTTTTGCCGCCATGCGGATGATGGGACCTGCAACATAACCGCCCGTTCCGATGGCAATGTCGGGCTTGAATTCATTGATGATCTGCTTGGCACGTCTGCCGGAATTGGCAAGGTACCAGACCGCCTTGGCATTGCGTCCAATATTTTCCAGCGAGATCCTCCGCTGGAAGCCAGCCACCTTGATGGGGGCGAGCTTATAGCCTGCCTGCGGCACGAGCTTTGCCTCCATGCCGTTGGGTGTTCCTGCGAAAAGGAATTCGGCATCGGGGCAATGTGCCTTGATAATGCCTGCGATGGCGAGAGCCGGATTGATATGTCCGCCCGTACCGCCGCCAGCCAGAAGTACTTTCATAGTATCACCTTTCTTTGGAAATGCTGTATTGTCAATGTGCATCAGGCATTCTGCCGGTATTCCGGTTCGGGAGCTGCGGGCTTTTCAGCCGGCTTGTTCCGTTCGCCGAGCACATAACGCTGTCTTGAAACATTGAGGACGATGCCCATCTGCATGAGCTGCATGATAAGTGCGGTACCGCCGTAGCTGAAGAACGGCAGGCTGATACCGGTATTCGGTACAAGACCGCTGACAACTGCCATATTGATGAATGCCTGCAAACCGATCTGGAGCGTAAAGCCGATGGTGATGAGCATTCCGAAACGATCCCTTGCCTTGGATGCAATGTGGAAGCCCTCGACAACGAGCAGGACAAAGAGCAGAATGACGGTGATCGCACCGATCAGACCCAGCTCCTCACATACAACGGCGAAAACGAAGTCGTTCTCCGCTTCGGGGAGGTAGAGGTATTTCTGACGGGATTCACCGAGTCCCAGACCCAGAGGTCCGCCCGAACCGATGGCGATGAGGGACTGTCTTGACTGCCATGTACCGGCAAGATCCTCGCTCTCAAAGGGGTGCAGCCATGTGTTGATTCGTGTGCTGAAATATCCCACGCCGTCAACGACTGTTTTATACACAACAACGCCGACAACTCCCAACGCACCCAGAAAGGCAGCAATGAGAAGATGCCAGATTCTGGTGCCGCCGATGAACATGAGCACCAGACCGATCACGCAGATCAGAAGTGTACAGGACAGGTGGGGCTGCTGCATTAAAAGCAGGGCGACCACGCCGAGCAGAACCATGAACGGCAGAATGCCGATAGTCGCTTTTTTCATGCGGTCATAGTTCTTGTCGATCAGGTAGGCAAAGAGGATGACGATTGAGAATTTCGCCAGCTCCGAGGGTTGGAAGGTCGTAAATCCGAGGTTGATCCATCGCTGACATCCGGTGCCGAGGTCGGTACCGATGAACATGACCAATATCAGCATGACGACACTTCCCAGATAGGCAAACAATGCAATGCCGCCACGCTGGAAAATGCGGTAATCCACAAAGGACATGATCAGCATGGCAACAAGTCCCACGCCGGCAAAAATGAGCTGACGGAATGCATAATAATATCCGTCCTTGCCCTCGTCAATGGCAATCGCATAGCTTGCCGAAAACATCATCAGAATACCAAGTCCGAGCAGGATCAGCACGACGATGATAAATGTCACGTCCGCATTTCCGAGCCTCGTGTTCTGTTTGACCGGCTCCTGACTTGCTGCACGGGTCCTGCCCGTGGTTCTTCCATTTGTCTGCACTTTGCCGTGCCTCCCTTTCTTCTGTACTGATCCTCAGCCCCCCGATCATCGGGATTCCGAGGGTTGTTATCAAAAATTGATCATCATTGCCGCAGCTCCCGTCAATGCTGTGAACCCTGTGAGAACTGCGATCCGCTGCCACGGCTTCATTCCGGCATCCGCCAGATTCTTTTGCAGTGTGCAGCCATGCTTCCGGAGTGCCGGCAGACGATTGACCGCACAGACCGCTGTGAGAAGCAGCACCGCCATGTGCTGCTGCGTCATCAGACAGACGGCTGTGATGATGCCGTACATCCAGAAGATGCCGATTTTTCCAAGTCTGCATTTTGCAGGGTGGAGATTCCAGACAAGACAGCCCATGCATGCACCTGCCGCACTGAGCGAAAGGAGAGCATACAGATCCTGTGCCTGCTGCATGAACAGCACCGCCGCACAGAGCAGCATCACGCCGCCCACGGAGATCGTGGTGCCGTCCGGCTCCTCCTCCGGTGCCGCAAGCCAGAGCAGTGCAGTTGCGGCGGCATTCAGCGGAAGATACAGCAGACCTGCATCGTACCGCATAAAGCCAAGCTCCAGCACGGTGGACTCCATTCCGGCGTACTGCATGAACAGAGCCGTCAGGAGGAACACCGCCAAAAAGTTTGCGATCCGATTGCTGTTTTGCAGCGGTCTTCGTCGGATCATCCGCCAGTCACAGGCAAAGCCCAGTGCCGCACAGAAGAGTGCAAAGCAGAGAGCCGCACCGATCATCCGCAGCTCCTGCTGTACGGAAACAGAGGTGCTGTCAAGGATGCGGAAGGTCTGGTAGAGTGTGTAGGTAATTCCTGCACCCGCCAGAGAGCCGAACACCAACAGAAGTCCGCACATCGTCGGACGCAGGATGTTTTCGGCGGCTTTCTCTGACTGCTTCGGGGGCGGCTCCGGTTCACAGAATCGCATTTTCTGCAAAAAGGGAACCAACGCTTTCCCGAGTACACCGCTTGCAAGGGCGGCTGTCAATGCCGCTGCAAGCTGGAGCCAGACGGGCATCATGCAGGATAGATCGCTTCGATCGTATGCTCAAGGTGCATGCCGTGGCTTGCCTTGAACAGTACGCAGTCGCCCTCTTTCAGGGTTTCCTGCAATTTTGCGGCAAGCTCCTGTGCATCCTCCGTGCAGAAGATCTCCAGTGCATCGCCGGCATTGGCTGCAATGCCCTTTGCCGCACTGCCATAGCAGAACAGCATGTCGATTCCGGCATTCTTTGCCATCTCGCCCACCTTTGCGTGGAGGACTTCAGAATGCTCACCAAGCTCAAGCATATCGCCGAGAACGGCGATCTTTCTGCCGGTGCACTGGTATCCGCCCAGCACGCTCAGAGCCGCACGCATGGAGTCGGGGCTGGCGTTGTAGCAGTCCGCAATGACAGTCTGTCCGTTCTTTTCCATGATATTCTGGCGGTTGCCGGTCGGCTGGTATTTTGCCAGTCCGCAGACAATCTCCTGCGGTGTCATGCCGGCAATAATGCCCACGATATAGGCAGCCAGTGCATTTTTCACATTATGGATGCCGACGGTCGGCAGTACTGCGAGGATGGAATGTTCCGCATGATGGATGGTGAACGTTGTCACGCCGTCATCCTCCTTGATGTCATCGGCGTAAACATCCACGCCAACGTGATCCGGAGTTACGGAATAGGTCAGCACGGGGCGTTTCAGCTTCTTTTGCAGATCGCAGAGCATCGGATCATCCGCTGAAACGATCAGGGGTGCATCATCCTTCATGCCTTCCAGCATTTCAAGCTTTGCCTTGAGGATGCCCTCCTGTGAACCGAGGTGTTCGATGTGGGAATAGCCGATATTGGTAATGACTGCCATGGTCGGCTTGGCACTGCTTGACATGCGGGAGATCTCACCAAAATGGTTCATTCCCATTTCAATGACTGCCGCACCATGCTCCTTTGTCAGCCCGAAAAGGGTCTTGGGCATGCCGATCTCATTGTTGAGATTCTGAGCAGTTTTCAGTGTGTTGAATTTCTCGGAGAGCACACAGGCGATCATTTCCTTGGTGGTGGTCTTGCCGACACTGCCGGTCACGCCGACCAGCGGAATGCCGAACTGCTCACGGTAGAGGCTCGCAATGTCAAGCAGAGCCTGACCGGTATGCTCAACGACCAGACAGGGCAGATCACCGATCTGCGTATCGGTCACAGCTGCCACAGCTCCGGCTTCAATCGCCTGCTGTACAAAATCATGTCCGTCAAATCTTGCACCACGCAGTGCCAGAAAGAGGCATCCCTCCGGAAGCTGGCGTGTATCGGTGCTCACTGCTGTGATCTGTGCATCCAACGGTGCAGCAGTCCCCAGCCTGTCTGCAATCTGTTTCAGGGAAAGCGGTTCCATCCTAATCCTCCTATGCCAGCACATTCAGTGCTTCGGCAACAATTTCTCTTTCGTCAAAATGGGTATGACGGTTATTTTCAAAAATCTGGTAGTCCTCGTGACCCTTGCCGGCAAGTACAATGACATCACCCTTTTCGGCTGTCCGCACCGCATGGAAAATCGCATCACGGCGGTCCGTCACCACATCACGGGGAATTGCATTGTCCGCAAGTCCCTCCAGAATGTCGGCAATGATCGCCTCCGGATCTTCATCACGGGGATTGTCGGATGTGATAATGAGCTTATCAGCATACTTTGCAGCCGCCTGAGCCATCAGCGGACGCTTGGTGCGGTCACGGTTGCCGCCGCATCCGAACAGGCAGATCAGCCTGCCCTCGGTGCAGAGCTTCACATTCGCCAGAATATTTTCAATGGCATCGGGGGTATGAGCATAGTCGCAGATCACGGAAAAATCACGGTTTGTGGGAATGACCTCGCATCTGCCCTTGACACCGGTGCAGGTGGAGAGGGATGTGAGGATCTGTTCCGCTGTGAGTCCCATGCTCCGGCATGCGGCATAGGCAGCGGAGGCATTGGCAATATTGAAGCCGCCCGTCATGTGCATGGAAATGCTCTGCTCGCCGTCGGGAGAACGGAGCACGAACGCTGAACCTGCCGCCTTGATGGACTCTGCGGTGTAGGTGTAGTCCGCATTCTCGCTGCCGACGCTGTATTTTTCACAGGAGATCTCAGAAAACAGGCGTTTTCCGTAATCGTCCCCGATATTGACAATGGCAGTATCGCAGATGTCAAACAGCATCCGCTTGGCATCGTAGTATGCCTCCATGGTCTTGTGGTAGTCAAGGTGATCCTGTGTGAGATTCGTAAACACAGCGGTTCTGAAATGTGTCGGACCGATCCGCTTCTGCACCAGACCGAAGGAGGAAACCTCCATCACGACCACATCACAGCCGCTTCTGTACATTCTGTCGTACAGCTGCATCAGCTCAAAGGTCAGGGGGGTGGTGTTGTTTGTGGGAACAATCTCATCACCGATCTCGTTCTGGATCGTGCCGATCAGACCGACCTTGTGTCCGCAGTCCGTGAGGATGTGCTTGATGACACTGGTAATGGTGGTCTTGCCGTTCGTGCCGGTCACGCCGATGAACTGCATTTTGCGTTCCGGATGACCGAACCACGCCGCACACAGCTCGCCATAGCATGCACGGCTGTCTTTCACGAGGATCTGTCTTGCACCCAGTCCCAGATCACGCTCTGCAACAACGGCTGCCGCCCCCTGCTCCAGTGCCTGTGCAGCAACGGTGTGTCCGTCAAAGCGTTCTCCCTTGACACAGACATAGATGCAGTTTTCAACGATCTTCCGGCTGTCATCGGTGATGGCAGTGATCTCCGCATCAGCGATGGCAGGGTCCGTATTCTGAATTAATTCTGCAAGCTTCATAGTCAGCCTCCAAATCACAATGTAGATTCCTTTTTGATACCAGCATCAGCCGCTCTGGTCGTTGACCATGTAGGTCAGCTCAATCACGGTGCCGACCTCGACCTTGTCACCGGGTGCAACGGACTGGCTCTGTACCAGTACATCGCTTCTGTCAGCGGATGCACCAACGGACACATAGTTCAGTCCCCTGTTGGTCAGTGCGGTGTTCGCATCCCTTGCGGTAAATCTGCGGACATCGGGCACCTCCACATATTCCGTGGTATTGTCTGCATCCGTGTACAGGATCACGGTACCGTCCGAAGAAATGGCGGTTCCGGTCAGCGGACACTGCTTAACAATAGTATCCCCATTTCCCTTGACATCATACTTCAGACCGAGTGCATCAAGCGTGGTGCGTGCTGTGGCAACATCCGTGTCGATCAGCAGCGGCACAACGATGTCAAGCTGTGCATATTCCTCCTCCGTGTACTCCGGATAATAACCGAGGTACGGGAGGGCTTCCTCGAGAATGGTTCTCGCATAGGGAGCACATACCACGCTGCCGTAGTAGTTGATATTGGTGTTCGGCTCATCCGCCATGATCAGCATGATGATCTCCGGATCGTCAGCCGGTGCAAAGCATGCATAGGATGCAACATACTGCATGTTGTCCTTGCCGTATTCGTCCAGCTTCTGGGAGGTACCGGACTTGCCGCCGATGGCATAGCCCTTGATATAGGCATTGCTGCCGCCGTTGTTGTCCACGACTGCCTGTAACAGCTCACGCATGGTCGCAGAGGATTCCTCCGAAATGACCTGACGCTTGACTGTGGTTTCCGTGGTTTCCAGCACGTTGCCGTCACTGGATACGATCTTGCTGACCACATAGGGTTTGACGAGATAACCGCCGTTGATGGCAGCCGCATAGCCGGTGATCATTTCAATGGGTGTGAGCTTGTTGGACTGACCGAAGGCACTCGCCGCAAGGTCAACCACGCTCATATTGCTGCCGCTTCTGTAGAAGCTGGTCGCTTCGCCGGGGAGATCGATGCCAGTTTTCTCCGTCAGACCGAATGCACGGAAATAGTCGGAGAAACGCTCCACGCCCAGACGCAGACCTGTTTCGATGAAAGCAGGGTTGCAGGAATTGGTCAATGCCTGAGAGAAGGTCTGGTAGCCGTGTCCTGCAAGCAGATGGCAGTTGATCTTCTCGCCTGCGACCTCCTTGAAACCACTGCAGTTGAAACCGTCCGTTTCCGGATTTACAACACCCTCTTCCACAGCTGCGGATGCGGTGAATACCTTAAAGACGGAACCCGGAACATACAGCTCCGTGATCGCCTTGTTCTTCCACTGGGTCTCACGGGCTGCGACATATGCATCCCTGTATTCCGACTCCGGCAGCATCAGAAGCTGCTCGGAAACGACGGGGTCATAGATCGTGGAGGGATCATTCAGGTCAAAGCTCGGGTAGGTTGCCATTGCGTAGATCGCACCGGTCTTGGCGTTCATGATGATGCCGCAGGCACGGTTGCGGACCTCGTAGGTCTGGCACATTTCCTGAAGATTCTTTTCTAAGTAATATTGCAGTGTGGTATCCAGCGTCAGATACAGGGAGCTGCCATCCTGTGCGGCGTAGGTCGTCGCAAAGCGGTACGGCATGGCGTTGCCCATTGCATCGGTTGCAGAGATCACTCTGCCGTCGGTACCGGAGAGGTAGTCATCATAGTAATACTCCAGTCCGTACTGACCCTTGCCGTCACTGTTGGTGAAGCCGATCACCTGTGCAGCAAGCTCATTCTGCGGATAGTACCGCTTGGTATCCTCCTGTGTGGTGACGGAATTGATGCCGTACTTATCAAAGTACAGTGCCAGCTCATCCGCAACATTCTTTTCCACCTGTGATTTCAGTACATAGTACTGTGTATCCATTTCCATTGCCTTTGCAATGGTATCCTTGGAGATCTCAAGCTTCGTGGAAAGCATGGCGATGATCTCCTGCTGGAGTTTTTCGATTGGGATGATCTCCTTACCCTCGGCAAGTGTACCGCCCTCATCAACGATCTTCTGGCGTTCCTCCATGATCTCAGCGATCGACTCCATCTCCTCACGGTAGAGTGACGGGTCGATGAACACCTTATACACGGTCGCACTCCATGCGAGAGGCGTTCCGTTTGCGTCATAGATCGTGCCTCTGTTTGCAGAGATGGTGATATTGCTGAAATGCGTACTGTTCGCCATTTCTGCATAATACCGGTGATCCACCACACTCAGCCAGAACAGACGGACAATGACCATAATCGCTGCAATCATCATTGCAATCAGCACGACCAGATTGGAACGGACTCTCATTTTCTGGGTCGGCTCATGTCTTACTGCCATATTCATACCTCCTCGATCCATATTGCCACAGGGCATGCAGAACATGCCCAAAATACAAACAGGCAGGTTCATCCCCTGCCTGTCGTCATTCTCGTTACTCAAACAGCAAAGTGATCCTATCCTATATCCTGACCGCAGTCCGCCCGGCTTTTCGCCTTTTTTCTGTTTCGGGCGGACAACGGTCAAGCCTTGCATACACTCGCTGTTATGCCCTTTCCTTCATTGCTGCCGCTGCTGTGCGGAATTACTCAGCAGAGTTCTTTTTTCTAAATCTATGCACCCTATCCTCTGAGATATTCCACTAAATTATTAAACCATGTTTTCATTTTCACAAATACATTCTGCTCCTCATCCGGAATCTCAACAACGTCATTGGTCTGGATCTCGACATACTCGATCTGCGAACCGTCAATGGTACGCATACCAAGCACGTTTTCGGCATACTCCTGAATATTTTTGTTGGAGGTCTTGCCGGCAAGTTCGGACTGCATCCGGACATTTTCGCTCTGGAGGTTCATGTATTCTTGTTTTTTCTCTGTAATCTGATTGCTGATCTGGAGCTGCTGCACGTTGCTGAGTATCACGGCTCCGAGCAGGGTAAAGCCCAGAAAAACAAGACCGATCACCTTGAAAATGGAAACCTTTTTACCACTGTTGCGTTCCATCTCAAACTGTGCGTTGCCCTTCGGCGGCTGGGAGATCACGGGCGGTATTTCTGCCGGTGCCGAACTGGAATTGTACTGCACCTGTGTCCTGTTCCCCTGACCATCATAGTACGCCATGACAACTTAGCTCCTTTCTATCAATCTCAGCTTTGCACTGCGGCTTCTGTGGTTCTGTTCGAGTTCTTCATCGCATGCCGTCACAGGCTTGCGTACCACAAGTGTTCCCTTTGGCTTTTTACCGCAGACGCACTGCGGAAAATCCGGCGGGCAGGTGCAGCCGCTGCACCACTTTGCAAATTGCTGCTTGACGATGCGATCCTCCAGTGAATGGAACGTGATCACCGCAAGCCTTCCGCCCGGTCTGAGGCACTCGAATGCCGCATCCAGACCGTTTCTCAGATGCCCGAACTCGTCATTGACGGCGATTCTGATCGCCTGAAATGTTTTCTTGCAGGGGTTCTTGTCCCTGCGGAATTTCTGCGGTATGGAGGCTCGGACGATGTCAGCGAGCTGTCCTGTGCGGGTGATCGGCTCGGTTTCCCTTGCCTTCACGATATTTGCCGCAATCTTACCGGCGAATTTCTCCTCGCCGTAATCCCGCAGAATCCTTGCCAGCTCCTGTTCGGGCCAAGTGCCGACAATGTCCTGTGCACTGACTCCCGTCTGGCTCATCCGCATATCCAGCGGTGCATCGGCATGGTACGAAAATCCACGCTCTGCTTCATCGAGCTGATGGGAAGAAACGCCCAGATCCATCAGGATCCCGTCCACTTCTGCGATCCCCAGCCCATCGAGAGCCTCCCGCATCTGTGAATAATTGCAGTGCACCACCGTTGCCGGAAGTCCACGCAGGCGTTCTGTGGCAGCCTGTACCGCATCCGGATCCCTGTCGAGTCCGATGAGTCTGCCGCCCTCTGTCAGTCTTGAGGCAATTTCATAGGAGTGCCCCGCACCTCCGACCGTACCGTCCACATAAATGCCGTCCGGTCTGATCGCCAGTCCCTCAATGGTTTCCTGCAAAAGTACAGGAATATGTACAAAATCCATAATCTGCCTCCTTACAGGCAAAGTGTATCAAGCTGAGGAACCGATTTCGGATCGAATGATTCGTTCACTCTTTCCCATCTGTCACGTTCCCAGATCTCCGCTTTTCTTCCCGCACCAATGATGACCACATCCTTTTCCAGCGTAGCATAATCACGCAGGGGCTGCGGAATCAGGATTCTTCCCTGCTTGTCCGCCGTGATCTCAGAAGCTCCTGAAAACAGCCAGCGACGCAGGCTCTCGCCGCTCGGTCCCGGCAGTGCCGCAACCTGAGAGCAGATCTCCTTCCAGTGATCCGTTGTGTAAACTGACAGATACTTGTCTCCCGTACCCCGTACCACCCAGAAGGTGTCACCGAGTACTTCTCGCAGTTTTGCAGGAAAATTCATGCGTCCCTTGCCATCCACATTATGATAGTATGAACCGGTCATGCCGTCGATGTCAATGCACATATCCATTTCCTGTTCACCGCCCGTCCTTTTGTTCTTCGTTGTTGTCTTTTGTTCTGTTCTTTTTTCTCTGTGTTTTCTCTTTTTATCTTGCAGCTTACGGGGGGCATGCGGCTGATCCGGTGCATTTTTGCTTCCGAAAGGGAAGCTCAGGCACTGTGAACCACTTTTACACCGCTTTTAACCACCATTCACCACATTTCTATTATATCACAGGGAACCGCTTCTTTTCAACCGTCTTTTTGCACAAAGTTTGTGCATATTTTTTGTTTGTTTTTAACAGCAGTGCTGAGAACGGGGGACGGGGGGACATTTTTGGACGGATCCGGAGGATTTCCGGCTGTGTGGATTGCAATTTTTTGGGGGATGTGCTATAATAGAGGTGTTCTGTAAGATGAGGAGTTATGTGAAAGCTTCTCCCTCCGAGGTTTGTAACAGTATAGCACAAATATGTCGATAAGTCAACATTTTTGCTTCATCTTCGGAAAAGAGATGAAGAAAAGCGGCAAAATGGTGAAAAATTCTGTTAAGTGAACTAGGGAGTGTTGACACTAGGGAGTGTTGACACTAAAATAATACGCAGATTTTCAAGCAAAAATTTGATGCAGGCAAGGCGAAAAGGTGCAGGCAGGCTGTCGCCTGTCAAACCTTTTCAACGCAGGATGCGTGAAATTTTGCCGAAAAGATGCGTTGTTAGGCTTAGTGTCAACACGACCTATAAGAAAGGAGCAAAAATGAAACAATCAGACCAAACACAGCCCTTTGCAGAAGCGGTGCGGAGCTTTCCGAAAAGGCATCCGTACCTGTGCACTGCGGTGCTTTGCCTTTCCTGCATCCTGCTCTATCCGCAAACGCAGTCGGCTGAACAGCTGCCGTTCCTGCTCCATGCACAGAGCTGGATGCTCGTGATGATCCCCCTGCTCATCGTCCTCGGCATCTTCCTTTTATATAAAGGTAAGCTCACGGACGGGAGGACAGCACTGCTCCTCATTGCAGCCGGCTTCTGCATGCGGCTTGCCTATGTGATCGCAACGCCCTACTACATCCGGCAGCACGATGTCGGAAGATTTGACGGCGATGATGGTCACGCCGCCTACATTACCTATTTATATGAGCACATGCATCTGCCGGATTTTGATGTGCGTGAGGTCTGGCAGTTCTACCACCCTCCCCTGCACCACAGCATTGCCGCCCTCTGGATGCGGCTGCTGACCGGCTGCGGCATCCCTTTCGAGCATGCCGGAGAAAGTGTTCAGCTCCTGACGCTCTCCTATTCCTGCCTGACACTGGTGCTCTTCTGGCAGATACTGCGGCATTTTCAGCTCAAGGGGCTGGCGATGGCGGTACCGCTTGCTGTGATGGCATTCCACCCGACCTTCATCATCCTCGCCGGAAGTGTGAACAATGACATGCTCTGCATCACCCTGATGCTTGCCTCCGTCCTGCTCACGCTCCGCTGGTTCAGGGAGCCGAAGCTTTCCACGATCCTGAAGCTCGCACTGACCATCGGACTCGGCATGATGGCGAAGCTCTCCGCATGGATGACCGCACCTGCGGCTGCGGCGGCGTTCCTTGTGATTCTGTACCGGAACCGAAAGGCTCCCCTCCCCTATCTGAAGCAGTTTGTACTGTTCGGTATCGTCTGTGTGCCGCTTGGACTCTGGTGGGGCATCCGCAATCTGCTGCGGTGGGGAGTTCCCATTGCCTATGTGCCGATGCTCTCCGACAACAGCTCGCAGTTTGTGGGGAACATCCCGTTCTGGCGGCGGCTGTTTGATTTCTCCGCACAGCAATGGACGTATGTCTATGACTGCTTTAAAATGTATGGGCAGAGCTATGATGAATTCAACCCCCTCATGGGTCTGCTGAAAACGGCGATGTTTGACGAGCTGATCAATCCGGAATATTATCCGGCAATTGCAGGCTTCGGGGAGCTGCTGTTTTTCAGTCAGGTGCTGCTCTGTCTGCTGGCGGCGGCGGCAATGACCGCAGTATGCCGGAAACACACGGAGCTGATTGGCGGCATGGAGAAGGTACAGCTCTGCATGACCTTCGGCATCACGCTCATCAGCTATTACAGCTTCTGCCTTGCCTTTGCACATGTCTGCACACAGAACATCCGCTATGCAACGCCCCTCATCTTCATCAGCTGTCTGTTCCTCGGACTGTGGATGCAGCAGCTGCCGGAAAAATCCCCTCTGCGGAAAGTGATCTGCGGTGCGGCGGTGCTGTTTGCGGCGGCAAGCTATATTGTTTATGATGTGGTTTGCGGATAATATCAGGCTTTTTCCCTCTGCTTTCGGGCGGAGGGGAATTTTTTAGATAAATTTGTTGTTTTTTATTGACAGACCCGTCTGTAAAAAGTATAATATATATAGTATTTCATTTTTGGAGGACAATAATATGGAGCTTTGCACAGAATTCTTAATTCATATTGACAAGCGTGGTGGAATCGCAACTACGGATGATTCATTCAAAAATCTTCTTATGTCAAACAGTGATATAAAAATCATAAACAAACACATTGACTATCAAGGCAAGAAATACAGCTTCGCCATGCAATCTGGTGATATCCAAGACATGGAAGTAAGATTTTATCACATTTTCATTAAACTTGAATTAAAGATCGAAGAAGAACAGAATTGTTTTGAAGATGAAAAATTCAAATCGTACCAAAAGCTTTTGACAGCAGTCAAACAAATTTTCTATGGCAAAGGAACAAGAGATGATGGACGCATGTTGCTGGAGAATAACGCAGTCAGCTTTGAAATACTTTGGGATGATGTTAGTCTACTTTGTTCGCAAAAAGCTTATCCTTTGATTTACAAAATTGAGAATCTCATGCGAAAGCTTATCACAAAATTCATGCTGGTAAATATCGGAACAGAGTGGGAAACCCGTAATATTCCGGATGCAATGAAAAATGGCAAAATCAAGATGAAAACAAATGCAAGGGAAACCGGATATTTATACCAGCGAGATTTTATCGAACTTTCTGATTATCTATTTAAAGCGTATCCTATGAAGCGTTGCAGCATCAATGATTTAATGGAAACCAAAGACGCACCTGAATCTATTCCTTATGAAAAATTGAAAGACTATTTTCTTATTTCCAATTGGGATAGATATTTCAAATCTATTCTTGACGTAGATAGTGAAAAACTTAAAAAACAATGGAAAGAATTATATGATTTACGATGTGATATTGCACATAACAATCTATTTTCACTTTCAAATTACAATCAAGTTGTAAAACTTACGGACGAACTGACACCTAAAATTCAGGCTGCAATCGAAAAACTGGATGAAATTCAAATTGACTCTGAAGATCGTGAACGAGTGTTTGAAGCAAATGCATCACCAGAGGAATTAGTTGGTATTTTCCTTAGAATGTACAATAATCTATTCAACATTCTACTTGATTTAGCAGCTGGCTACTCATTTCTCGTATCAATTCCACGGATAGGACGATTTCACAGCATACTTCACATACTCGAAATTTTACGAGCAAATGGATATGAAACGTCAGATGAAGCATTCAAAGAATTAAAAGGAGTTACTTATCTACGCAATAAGCTTACACATTCTTCCCAATATTGGGATTATAACCCTTCTTTCATATCAGGTCATATATATATAATAAAAAAGTGGATTGATTTTTTCGAATCTGAGGCAAGAAAATATCATGAATTATGTATATTAAACGAAACCGATTATTCAAATACAGATGATGCCATACCCCAAGATTAAATCCGTCATATTAAACAGGTATACGAGTCTATTCAACAGCAAAAACGGCAAACCTCACAAATTGTTTGCCGTTTTCATTTTACCCCTTGACAAAGTAGCAAAAGTATACTATAATAGAATCATTGTTAGTATCAATTAGATACTAACAGTACAGACAATTTCCAAGGATGAACATTTCCGACAAAATTCTCCAAACCCCTTGACGATTCCCCAAAAAAGTAGTACAATGAAAATAATACAGTGCATCCGCACTGCAAATATGTACTGCTTTCCATAAAAGGAGAGCTGGATTTTGGAGGAAATAGCATGTCTAAGAAGTTCATCATTGAAACATCCGCACGTCACCTGCATGTAACTCAGGAGGATCTGGAGATCCTGTTCGGCAAGGGTGCAACACTGACACACAAGAAGGATCTGTCCCAGCCGGGTCAGTTCGCTTGCGAAGAGCGTGTCACTGTTGTAGGCCCCAAGAAGGAGCTGGCTGGCGTTTCCATTCTCGGTCCGGTACGTCCGGAAACACAGGTTGAGCTGTCCGCTACGGATGCACGTTCCATCGGTATCGCTGCTCCCATCCGTGAGTCCGGCGATGTGGCTGGTTCCGGTGCCTGTAAGCTGGTTGGTCCCTGCGGTGAGGTAGAGCTGAAGCAGGGCGTGATCGTGGCAAAGCGTCACATCCATCTGACCCCTGAGGATGCTGAAGAGCTGGGTGTTGTGGATAAGGAAGTTGTCTGGGTCAAGTGTGACACAGACGGCAGAAAGGCAATTCTGGGCGATGTAGTGTGCCGTGTATCCAAGAACTACGCAAGAGCAATGCACATCGACACAGACGAATCCAACGCAATCGGTGCAGGCCGTGAGCTGGAGGGCGAGATCATCAAGCTGTAAGATCTCATTGTTGATACATGCAGTTTTCGGGCAGTCACACGATTGCCCGAATTTTGTATCATGGATATGCCAATACTATCACTGCCGTTTGTCCGACAACCCGAATCTTTTCGAGAGGTGATCGTATGAATCAAGCATTGAACAACTGGAAGAATACATTGGAAGCACTCCCCTCCCTGCCCGTTTCCGTACTCAGGGACGGTAAGACCGCACTTGTGATCGTGGATATGATCAACGGCTTTCTGACGGAGGGACCGTTTGCAAGCCCCCGTTCCGCATCCGTTCTGCCCGCAGTGGAAAAGCTGCTGTGCTTTGCCAAGGAAAACGCCATTCCGGCGGCGGCATTCGCAGACTGTCACAAGCCGGATTCCATTGAATTTCAGGCGTTTCCGCCGCACTGCCTTGCAGGTACGAGTGAATCTGAAATTGCTCCCTCCCTCTGTGAGATCGGCGGTTTCACACGCATTGAAAAGAATTCTACCAATGGTTTTCTGACCGAGGGCTTTCAGGAATTCCTCGCAGCAAATCCGGATTGTGAGCGTTTTGTCGTATGCGGTGTATGCACGGACATCTGTGTGATGCAGTTTGCACTCGCCCTCAAATGCTACGCCAACCAGCAGAACCGTCCGCTGGAGGTCATCGTTCCGGTGAATGCTGTGGAAACCTACGATGCACCGGCTCACAATGCCGACCTGATGCAGACGATGGCATTGCAGATGCTTGCCAATGCCGGCATCACACTTGTAAGGGAGGCGGAATATGATGACTGAACGTAATCTGACCATGCTCGTGGATTTCTATGAGCTGACCATGGGTAACGGTTTTCTGGAAAACGGCAGAGGTGAGGAAATCGCCTACTTTGACATGTTCTACCGCAAAGCTCCGGACAATGCGGCGTATGCGATCGCCGCAGGACTCCAGCAGGTCATTGACTATATCAAGGCTCTGCACTTCACGGAGGAGGACATCACCTACCTGAGAAGCAGAAATCTGTTCAGTGAAAAATTCCTGAGCTATCTGCGAAATTTCAGATTCACCTGTGATGTATGGGCGGTGCCGGAGGGAACGCCGGTATTCCCCCACGAGCCTCTGCTGACGGTGCGTGGCCCTGCAATTCAGGCACAGCTCATTGAAACTATGGTGCTCCTGAGCATCAATCACCAGAGCCTGATCGCAACCAAGGCAAACCGCATTGTGACTGCGGCACAGGGCAGACCGGTCATGGAATTCGGCTCTCGCCGTGCACAGGGCTATGACGGTGCGGTCTACGGTGCAAGAGCCGCCTACATCGGCGGATGTGCGGGCACGGCATGTGCGATTGCGGATACGGCATTTTCCATTCCGGCACTCGGCACGATGGCTCACAGCTGGGTGCAGCTCTATGACACGGAGCTGGAGGCTTTCGAGGCATATGCAAGGGTGTATCCGGACGACTGCACACTCCTCGTGGATACCTACAATGTCCTGAAATCCGGCATTCCGAATGCGATCAAGGTGTTCAAGAAGCTGGAGGAGCAGGGACACAGGGGCAGGGGTGTCCGCATTGACAGCGGCGACATTGCATATCTCTCCAAGCGTGCGAGGGAAATGTTCGACGCAGCAGGACTGCCCTATATTCAGATCGTGGCTTCCAATTCTCTGGATGAGTACATCATCCGTGAGCTGATCGCACAGGATGCGAAAATCGACAGCTTCGGTGTGGGCGAGCGTCTGGTGACATCCCGTTCTGAGCCGGTATTCGGCGGTGTCTACAAGCTGGCGGCGGTCGAAGAGAACGGCGAGATCATCCCGAAGATCAAGCTTTCTGAAAATGCAGTCAAGGTCACAAATCCCTCTTTCAAGAAGGTATGGCGGCTGTTTGACAGAAGCACCGGAAAAATGCTGGCGGATGTGCTGACGCTGCATGATGAAGTGATCGACGATACACAGCCGTATGAAATTTTCGATCCGGAGTACACCTACAAACGCAAGACGCTGACCAACTTCCGTGCAGAGCCGCTGCTCGTGCCGGTTTTTGAGAAGGGCGAATGCGTCTACGAAAGCCCGACACTCCCCGAGATCCGGCAGTACTGCCGCACACAGCTCGGCAATCTCTGGGAGGAAGTCAAGCGTTTTGAGAATCCGCAGAATTACTATGTGGATCTCTCCCAGAAGCTTTGGGATCTCAAGCACAGAATGCTGAGCAAAAAATACGAAGTATAGGCATTTTCCGCACAGTTTCCGGACTGTGCGGAATTCGCCGTGTATAGGTAAGGAGAAAAATCATGAAAAAAATCGGAATCATCGGTGCAATGCCGTCAGAACTCAAGGACATTCAGGGCGTACAGGCAAATCCTGTAACGACCGAAATCGCAGGCTTTTCCTTTTTCGAGAGCAAGCACGGCGAAAATGAGATCGTCACTGCCTGCTGCGGCATCGGCAAGGTAAATGCTGCACTCTGCACACAGATCATGATCGACCATTTCGGCGTGGACTGCATCATCAACACGGGCATTGCCGGCGGTATGCACAGCGATGTGAAGCTGTGTGACATTGTTGTTTCCACAAGCGTCCTCCCCCACGATCTGGATGCACATTTTCTGGCTGATTATCCGCCGTACTGTGCGGTTTATGATGCGGACGAGGCTCTGCAGGCACTTGCAAAAACGGTATGCACAGAAATGGGCATCAATGTGCACAGCGGCAAGATCGTTTCCGGCGATGCGTTCATCACGGACAGTGCGGTAAAGGCTGGCATCAAGGCAAAATTCGACCCGTATGCGGTGGATATGGAAACGGCAGCGATCGGACAGGCAGCATGGAGGAACAAGGTACCGTTCGTGAGCGTCCGCTGCATCTCCGATCTGGCGGACGATGACGGTGCGATGTCCTTCGACCAGTTCGAGATCATTGCAGCGAAGAGGGTTGCGGATATTGTGATGGAGATGTGCACAAGGGAAGTTTAAGAGCTATAAGGGGAAAATCGAATGAAGTATTATTATGTGGATTATGAGAATGTGCATGAGCATGGTTTAAAAGGAATCGAACAATTAAGCAAAGATTGTCATGTATTTGTTTATTGGCATAAAGGTGCTGCTAAACCATCCACTTACGAAGTAGAAGTAAAAATCACATATGTCTACACACAGAACCCCCTCAAAAATGCAGTAGATTGTAAAATAGTTGATTCCATCACTGACCAACTTAAAATAGACAGCGATTCCGAATATTTTATCATTTCCAAAGACAAAGAGTATGATAAATTCATTAAGGCGATGGGCACAGAACATAACATCAAAAGGATTGAATCTATTGCGGCAAGCTTTCGGATACCTAAAAATCAACAAAGCAACGTTGGTGAAAAGAGAAATTCAATTGCGATGTGGCAAACCGATGTGCTTCTTGACAGAGCTTTTGGATGCCAATATAGGGATAAGCGTTATGCTATCTGGAATGCTGTAAACACTTCTGATACCCAATATGAAGTTGCCTGCAAATTACTGGCTGCGTTCAGATCTGATACAAAGTATTATTATCATGATGTTAAACCCATTTTTGTTGCGATCCGCCCGCTTATTGAAGATATGCCAAAACAATGAATCGGGATGCAGGGCAATTCCCCCTGCATCCCTATTTTTGTCTAAAAAGCACCGCATCTGATTGATCAGAGCCTGTCAAAAGTGCAGTAAACTTCCCCCAATCCTGCCAATTCCAACTTTTTTCATTTACCCCCTTGACAAAGTGTAACATCAGTGATATAATTGTATGCATCGAGGTTATACAATTTTAGCTTTCTGGCAGTTCGAAATGTCCGCTGGAGATAAAACCTCATTTGACAAAAGGAGTGCACACCAAATGAATATCAACATCAGCAACGCATCGGGCGAGCCGATCTATTTACAGATCGCAAGCCAGATCAAAACGCTGATCCTTGAAGGCAAGCTGAAGGAGGGGGACGCTCTTCCTTCCATGCGAACCCTTGCGGCGGAGCTGCGGATCAGCTTTATGACGACCAAACGTGCCTATGAGGAGCTGGAACGTGACGGTTTTATTGAATCGTACACGGGCAGAGGAAGCTTTGTCAAGGCACAGAACATGGAGCTTTATCGGGAGGAGCAGATCAAGGCGATCGAGTCACTGCTGACAGAAGCAAGTGACAAAGCTCGGAAATGCGGTATTTCTATGGAGGAGCTGCACGGTCTGCTTGACCTTGTGAACGAAGGAGAAGAGGTATCATCATGAAGAAAATTCTATCTGCCGTTCTCTCTGCAGTCATGGCTTGCACGATGCTTTCCATGCCCGTGCAGGCAGCAGAACCAACAAATCTGTCCGATATCGGCAAGGAAATTGAAGCCCTCGCAGAGGAAAATAAGGACGGCTACGCTTCCTTTGCAGCAGCCGTATTCAGCGGCAATTATGTGATGAGCAGAGGGCTGTTTGAGGGGGCTGCGAAAATTACCGCTTGTCTTGATTACCTTCCGCTTGCACAGGGCGAAACGCACGATTCCTACACACAGGCTGGCATCCCTGCACTCACACGCTTCTCCGATCATCTGTATCTGATCGAGGGATCGAACGATTTTCTCTATGAAACTGCAACACCCGACGGAGAGACCGTGCTGGAATATTCCTCCATGGCATATGTGCAGGATGATGCAGTTGAGGGGGAATTCACCGCTGTCATGGTATTTGCAGCGATCAGTATCATCAATCTCATTATTCTCATTGCGGAGCTGATCATCCTGCTTGTGAAGAAGCAGAAAATGCAGCGTCACAATTATGTGATCCTTACCGGACAGCTTGCAAAGCTCGTGATTGCCGCCGCACTGATCATCCTGCTCTCCTGCATGGTCAGTCCTGTGGTCTATACGGCACTGTGCATCAGCATGGGACTCTGTGCGGTGATCTGCATGATTTCCGGCGTGCTGAACGGGGGCATGATGTTCCGGAAACTGAAACCCTCCCAGTATGCATGGCGTGGTATTTACACACTCTGCTGTTTCTTTGTCAGCGGATTTGTGGTGTATTTTGAGCTGTTCAATTTCTGGGCGTAACACACAAAAGCCGATGAAGGATTTTGGAAACTTCATCGGGTTTGCGGATCATGGCATAAGTAAAGCCGATCATGTCATGGTTCACACCGCACGCATTATGTGCCCATGACGGCGGAAAGATGCGTTGTTAGGCTTAGTGTCAACACGACCTAATCATAAACAGAAAGGATTGCATGATGATGTCCATTTTCACCAAATTATTCGGCAAGCGTGAGCCGAAGAAACCACTTGTGATCATTCAGGATGCTCTGGGTGAATTTACGCTTGATCCGAACCAAAAATTTCTGCAATTTGAGGGCAGTATAAATTGGTGCGGTGAAATCTGTCATGTCTATTTAGAGCCGGATGGCGACAGTGTTTTCACAGCAGAACGGTCGCTTGCAGTTCTGCACAGACTGATGGAACAGGCGGATGATTGGGATCGGCGGCTGAAAGCCTATTCCGCCGAAGAAAAGGCGGAGGAGGACGGACTTGTCCATATCTGGGGCAGTCCGGATCAGCTGAATGAGGATGTTCCGCCCATCACAAAGGAAGAGTACATCAGCCGGATGTCGATGGGATTTATGCATGTGATGGCGGACGGAAGTCTGTATTTTGATTTCTGCCTTGATGAGATGTTCACGGATCATGGCGAGGGCATTGATGCCATGATCGACGGAACGATCTGTTCGACGGGGCTGCAGGGATGAACAGCGATCTGGCTGCATTTCTGGAATGCGTCAAGGGATATGTTTATGAGCCGTCGGAATAATATATCACAGGAGGAAACCAATATGCTCACCTACACCTACATAGAACAAGGAAAATTCGCCCTGACAGAAAAACCAAAACCAACACTTCAGAACGACACGGATGCCATTGTGAAAGTGACTCTTGCCAGCATTTGCACAAGCGACCTGCATATCAAGCATGGTTCTGTTCCCCGTGCTGTTCCCGGCATTACGGTCGGGCATGAGATGGTCGGCATCGTGGAGGAAGTCGGTCCGGCGGTCACATCCGTCAAGGTCGGAGACAGAGTGACTGTGAATGTCGAAACATTCTGCGGAGAGTGTTTCTTCTGCAAAAAGGGCTTTGTCAACAACTGCACGGACAAACACGGTGGATGGGCACTCGGCTGCCGGATCGACGGCGGACAAGCGGAATATGTCCGTGTCCCCTATGCCGATCAGGGCTTGAACAAAATTCCCGATACCGTCACGGAATGCACAGGCCCTGCGAAAAAATCTCTGTAAAATCATCAACTGTGATAAAAACGTTAGACAGGAGCGGACCCCAAACAGCCACTCCGTTTTTTACAGTATACAATGGATACTGTAATTTGTCAAGATGCTATAGCTATCAGCCCACGGCAATTTCCCCAGTAAACAAACTATGAACAAATCCAGAGATCTACGATACGATCCAGATAATCTGAATCAAGAAGACAGCGAAACTGCTTGTTAGGGATACTCTCCTTGAAAGAAGAATCCAATTTCAGAATGTTG
>JAFTQJ010000018.1 GCA_017462785.1 Oscillospiraceae bacterium
CCAGGTACCGGCTGATGCTGCTCCTGGTACAATCTACAACCTGACCTTCGAGGGTCTGACCGTTTATGACATCAACATGAACGAGCTGACACCTGTACAGGTTCCTGGTTGGATCAAGATCGCTGACGAAACAACAACAACAGAGTCCGAGACCACATCTGAGCCTGAGACTACTACAACAGAGTCTGAGACAACAGTAAGTGAGCCTGAGACTACTACAACAGAGTCCGAGACTACAACAACTGAGTCTGAGACTACTACAACAGAGTCCGAGACTACTACAACAGAGTCCGAGACTACAACAACTGAGTCTGAGACTACAACAACAGAGTCCGAGACTACAACAACAGAGTCCGAGACTACAACAACTGAGTCCGAGACTACTACAACAGAGTCTGAGACTACAACAACAACAGAGCCCGAGACATCTGCAACAACTACCACAGAGAGTTTCGAGGATGTTGAAACAACAAGCAACTCCTATGAAACAACTACAACTGTAACAGAAACCACCACAACAGAGTCTGAGACTACTACAACAGAGTCTGAAACTACCGAGACCACCACCACTACAGAGACCACACCGGCTCCTGCAATGGCTACATGGCAGATCGGTACAGTAGAGGCTAAGCCCGGCGAAACTGTAACTGTTGATGTAACAGTATACGGCGACACAGGTCTGAACTCCTACACATTCCAGATGCTCCAGGATGCAGGTCCGACAGCACTCAATGCAGCTGCTGGCGATGCATATGCAAACCTCGCATTTGAGTATGTTCTGGATACTCTGACATTCGGTGCTACTGGCGTAGACGTAACTAACGTAGTTGCTGCTGACGGTGCAGTTGTCCTGACAGTAACCTTCCAGGTTCCTGAGGATGCAGCTGAAGGCACAATCTACAACCTGACATTCAATGGCGACGTAACAGCACACAATGCTGACATGACACCTCTCGACATCACTGAGGTTCCTGGTTGGATCAAGGTACTGCCGGCTGACGTAACTGTAACTGGTTACAGATACGAAGTAGTTGGTCAGAGCCAGTTCTACTTCTCTCATGATATGAGACCGTTCGATCCGGCTGACCTCGTAACATCTGTAATGCAGTATACTCAGTATTCTGACGGCACAGAGAGCGAAGGCGTTGAGATCAACGTATCCGAAGTGAAGTTCGACGTTCCTGGCTGGACAAACCCTGAAGAAGTATTCAAGGCACAGGTTCTCGATGAGAACGGCAAGCCGAAGTCTGATTATGACGTATACTATAAGGGTGCGATCCCGGCAACCATCATCGATCCGGCTGGCGAGACACAGACAATTGAAGGCGTAGGCACAGCATACATCGCAGTTAAGGGTGACGCAACTCTGACTGGTGAGGCTGACGCTAAGGACGCTGCAATCGTTCTGATGTACGCAGCTAAGGTTGGTGCAAACGTACCTGCATACCTCTACTCTGAGACTGACGCAGAGCTGGAAGCATTCGCATACTTCCTGACTGACGTAACAGGCGAGTCCGAGGATAACGGTGCAACCGATTCTCTGGGTAACGAGAAGTCTGACTGCGACGCTAAGGATGCAGCTAAGATTCTGGTTTACGCAGCAGTAGAAGGCTCCGGTAAGTACGCAGACTGGGCAGAGATCCTGTCCGAGCCGCTGCCGAAGTACACCGCAGCAATTGCAGCTTACAAGGCAGCAAATGCATAAGTGATACCGGTTCATTCCAAGCAACAAAAACACCCTCCATCACGGAGGGTGTTTTTTTGTGGAAAGCAGAACAGAACATGCAAATAGAAGAAATCCCCCGAACATTCGGGGGATTCTTGTTAATTATCGGATAGATCAAGAGGTTCTGCCTCATTGTGCATGGCTGCTTCAAGCACCTGATTATAGAACACGGATGGATTGGAAAGGATCTTTTCACCCAGCATTTCCGCCTGTTTGCGGTCGGGTGTGAACAGCGTCAGATCCAGCAGTGTGATCGACTGGTCCGTGATCTGCACACGCAGGTGACAGCCGTTTTCCAGCGGAATATAGTCGATTTTCACATCATCCCGATTGCGTCGGCGGGCAATTTCCCGTTTTGCCGCAAGCACGATATGGTCACGGTAGGACTTTGCCGCAAAGGTTTTCAGTCTGCGGGCACAGTCCACCCCTTTTTCCGTAAGCGTATAGGTCGTCTCGCCCTTTTCATTCGTGTTCACTGTGACGGAACCATTTGTCTGCAAGGACTGCAACGCATCCTGAAAGGTGAAATAATTGATGATACCGCCGGTCACTGCAATATCATAAAGCAGTTCTGATTCCAGCGGAACCTTGACCCTGTACAGCATGTAGCAAAGCAGAACATTGGCAACGGAAGAATCCGTTACACTGCGGTCGGCGAGCTCAGAAATTTTCATGAGGTTCTCGTCACGCATTTGCTTCTTCATTATTCAACAAAATGGGGGTAGTCCAGCATATGGGACAGCAGTGCAATATTCACCGCAGCCTCCACACACGGCACAGCTCTTGCAACGATGCAGGGATCATGACGGCCCTGAATCACCAGTGTGTCATTGGTCATGGAACTCATGTTGACGGTCTGCTGGGGCTGCCCGATGGATGCAGTGGGCTTGATGGCAACCTTCATGGTGATGGGCATGCCGGAGGAAATACCGCCGAGGATGCCGCCGTGGTTGTTGGAAACGGTTCTGACATGTCCACGGTCATCCACATAGAAGCTGTCATTGTTCTGGCTGCCCACCATCTTGGCAACCTCAAAGCCGGCACCGAATTCCAGTCCCTTGACTGCCGGAATGCCGAAAATCAGCTGAGAAATGGTGTTCTCCAGACCGTCAAACATCGGTGAGCCGATGCCTGCCGGCACATTTACAGCCACACATTCGATGATGCCGCCGAGGGATTCGCCGCCCTCACGGGCTGCAAGAATGTCCTCCTGCATTTTCTTGCCCTGTGCGTTTTTGATGACGGGGAAATTTTTGTAGCGAACCGCCAGAATATCGTCCTTTGTGACGTTTACATGGTCGAACTCCTCATCCTTGATGCCGTGGATCTCGGCAACATGTGCACCGACATAGATCCCACGCCGTTCGAGGATCTGACCGCAGACCGCACCTGCAAAGCAAAGCGGAGCCGTCAGTCTGCCCGAAAAATGTCCGCCGCCCCTCACATCATTGAAGCCCTTGTAACGCAGTGCACCGGTATAATCTGCATGACCGGGGCGGGGGAGCTTCATGAGATTGGAATAGTCCTTGGAACGGGTGTCCGTGTTCTGGATGAAGGCACACAGCGGTGTACCGGTCGTGCGGTCGTTCATCAGACCGGACATGATCTGGTTCATATCCTTTTCCTTGCGGGGGGTCGTTGTGCCGTCACTCTTCGGTGCACGGCGTTCCATAAACTGATGGAGCTTTTCGATGTCGATGAACTCTCCCGGCGGCAGATTGTCGATCGTCACACCGATCGCAGGGCCGTGGGACTCACCGAAAATAGAGATGGAGATGCGGTTATTCCAGAATGATGCCATTGGCAATACCTCCTAAATGCTGATAATCCTCAAAAAATGCAGGATAGGACTTTTCCACACACTCCGCCCCCAGAATCGTGACCGGTGCCGTACAGCGTGTTGCAGCGATTGCCGCACACATTGCAATGCGATGGTCGCCGAAGCTGTCCACAGTGCCGCCGTGCAGCTGCGGAACCGGATGGATCTCCAGCCCGTCCTCATGCACGATGACCTTGCCGCCGAGCCGGTTCAGCAGCTCGGAAACAGCGGTCAGCCGGTCGCTTTCCTTGATCCGCAGACGCTCCGCACCCGTAATCACAGATACCTCATCCCCGAACGTGCCCAGCACAGCAAGGATCGGTACAAGATCGGGAATGTCGGACGCATCCACATGGAATGCTGCATTTTTTCCGTTATTTCTATTATAACACATTTCGCCGATGATTTCAACAATTTTTCGGTCGCCCTGCACGGATTTTTCCGGAATATTTTCGAGCACGACCTCATTTCCGATGGCATTTGCTACATAGAAGAACGCCGCTTGTGAAAAATCGCCCTCCATGTGCACATCAGCTGCCCTGTAAACCTGATTGCCCCGTACACGGTAATTGCTCTCCGGCGTTTCCTCAACCTCCACGCCGAATTTTCTCATGCAGTCGATCGTCATGTCCGCATAGGGCTTGGACTGCAGGGGGGAGGTCATCACGATCTCTGAATCGCCGTCAAGCAGCGGCAGTGCAAACAGCAGTCCTGTGATGAACTGTGAGGAAATATCCCCCTCCAGCCGGAACACGCCGCTTTGCAGCCTGCCCTCCATCACAAAGGGCATGGTGTTGTCATAGCGGAACTGCACGCCCTTGAGCGAAAGCTCACGGAGATAGGGCGTGATCGGACGCTGGGGAAGCCTGCCCTGTCCACGGAATTCCGTGCGGATGCCCAGAGCCGCCGCCACCGGAATCAGAAACCGCAGCGTGGAGCCGCTTTCACAGCAGTCAGCGACTGCCGTTTCCTTTGCCGCCGTGATACCCTCCATCGTGACAGCGGAGCCGTCTTTCCGGAATGCAGCCCCGAAAGCCTCCATAATGCTAAGTGTTGCGTCAATATCCTTGGAATAGTCGATTCCCGTCAGTCGGGAAGTACCCTCCGCCAGTGCCGCACAGATGATGGCACGGTGCGTCATACTCTTTGAGGAGGGAATGGAAACACTGCCGGAAAGGCGGTGCGGTGTGATTTTCAGATCCATAAGCCCCTCCTTACTTCACAAACAGGTCGTGGAATTCCTGCAAGGTAACGGTTCTGATGACGGCATTGCCCACCGGCTCGCATACCACATAGCGGAGCTTGTCGCCGGCACGCTTCTTGTCGCCGCCGCAGAGGGGAACCAGCTCTTCCAGCGAAGCCTCTACCGAGGTCGGGAGCTTGTACGCCTCACAGCATGCACAGAGCTTTTCGTACTGCTCCTGTGTGCCGGTCTGCTCTGTCATCATGCACATACCGGCAGCCACTGCACTGCCGTGGGTGTAGGTTTCATAGTGATAATAAGTTTCGATCGCATGGGCAAGCGTGTGACCGAAATTCAGGATCATTCGCTCGCCGTGGTCAAAGGGGTCGTTCTCCACCACATCACGCTTGATGGCGATGCAGGCGGGGATGATCTCATCAAATTCTGTCTGCACCGTGCAGAGATCAAGACCGCAGAGCTTGTCGAAGAGCTGTGCGTCACGGATCATGCCGTACTTGATGACCTCGCCCATGCCGTCCGCAAGAAAGACCTCGGGCAGCGTGGAAAGTGCGTCGGGGTCGCAGAGCACCACGATCGGCTGTTTGAATGCCCCCACAAGGTTCTTGCCCTGCGGCAGGTCAATTGCGGTCTTGCCGCCGACGGAGGAATCCACCTGAGCAAGGAGCGTGGTCGGGATCTGCACATACTGCATGCCACGCAGGAACGTAGCCGCCGCAAAGCCCGTAATATCGCCCACAACGCCGCCGCCGAGTGCGATCAGGCAGTCGCTTCTGGTGATCTCATTTTCGCACAGAAAGGCGTAGATCTCCAGCAGTACCTGTGCGTTTTTCGAGCCTTCGCCATGGGGAAAAACGAATTTCACCACGGAAAAGCCGTTTTCCTCCAAGGATGCCGTCACTGTGTCCGCATAGAGTGCGTTCACATTGTCATCGGTGATGATGGCACATTTTCCAGCCTTGGTCAGCGGTCGGATGTATTCGCCGCATTTTTGCAGAATTCCACGCTCCACGAGCACGTCATAGGGATTCTGCGTATGTACAGAAATCGTTTTCATCATATCCTCCAGTCCGCAGTGCTTCCGCTGCATGATATACCTATATAATATCATATCGGATTTTCTCTGTTTTGTCAAGAGTTTTTTTCAATTATTTAAAGTGCTGAATTATGAAATTCCCATGCATGGGAAGCGATGCAGTGAAAGCATGCGGTTTTGTCAAACCATGTCGAAAAAAGCCGAAATATGTCGGCGGCACTTGACGAACGGTGCCGCATCTGCTATAATGAACATGGGTCCGGAAAACCGGATACTATATGCTCTACATAAAGCAAACTTCCCTGCCGGATGGCGGGGATTTTTGCGTATCAGGAAGAAGCTTGACAACCACCATATAATATGGTACACTGATACTAATCCTCAAAACCTCAACTGTCTATCGGTTTTTTGGGGAGATTAGTATCAGAAAGTGAGGAATCTCTATGGCAAAAGCATGGGAAGAACTTGAAAACAAATGCTTTGAACATGTGAAAACCAGCTTCGGACACGCCGCTGTGATCGAAGCATATGGAAAGGCGGACTCCACCAAAGCCGACATCAGAGTTGCTGCACCCTCCGGTGATTTTTTTGTGGAGGTGAAAGCGAAAAGCTCACAGTGCTGTCAGTTTGTGCTCTTTCCGGATGACGAAACCGGAAGTTTTGAGTTCTCTGACCGCAACAAAGTCCCCCTTACCCCGAGCTGTCAGAAGATCATTGATCACATGAACCAGAATTATGACAAATATAGCAGAGTCGGCAAAAAGCCGATTCCGATCAATGTGGAAAGCTCAGTTTTCTATGGGCTTGTTGATGAATTCTACAGTGCAAAGAATGTGAAATGTTTCATGACCGAAGGCGAGGAGATCATGATTTTTCCTGCTGCGAAATTCCCCGAATATTTCGAGATCGCTGGATTTTACCGCAGAAAAAACAGCGGCTCTTCCGAACCGAATGAAGCCAAAAACCATGCTGAGATCATACAGGGATTGGCGGATTACGGGATCGAGGGGGATGTTGTGTACCAGTCTGTCAGCGGTAAAATCAGATGCCTTTTGCATACGGATGCAAAGCTCGATGGACAGAGAATGATGTGTGATGAGTATACCTACCAGTTCAAGGACAATCCGCATTCCCAGAAAGTAACCAAACAGAAACAACATGTATTTGAAGTCAGACGGCTCTCCAATACCAGCAACCCGAATGTCATCTGCCAGCTGACCCTCAAAAAGCACCAGCAGGACAAAGACGATCTCGCCGCATTTGAAGCTCTTCTGAAATGACATTCCCTTTTCCGCATGCTTGCAATTTACCGCCTCTTGTGTTATAATGAAAAGGATATTGATATTGAACAGGAGGGTGAGTGCATGATTCATATTGAGAAAAAGCTGCTGGAAAACAGGACGTTCATAGATCTGTTCGCCGGATTGGGCGGTTTCCGGCTTGCTCTGGAATCTCTGGGAGCAAAATGTGTTTATTCCAGTGAATGGGACGAACACGCCCAAAAAGTGTATGCACGCAATTTCGGGGATACGCCGGATGGGGATATTACCAAGGTCGATGAAAACACCATTCCGGAGCATGATATTCTCTGTGCAGGATTTCCATGTCAGCCCTTTTCCATCAGCGGCAAGCAGAAAGGCTTTGAGGACAGCAGAGGAACCCTTTTCTTTGATGTTGCACGAATTGTCAAGGCGAAGCGTCCGCTGGTGGTTTTCATGGAGAATGTCAAAAATTTTGCGGCTCATGATAATGGACGCACCCTCGCAGTTGTCCGGAATACCATGGAGGAGCTGGGTTATACATTTTTCCAGCAGGTGCTCAATGCTGTGGATTACGGGATTCCGCAGAAGCGTGAGAGGATCTATATGGTGTGCTTCCGGAAAGATCTTGGGATCGAACAATTCCAGTTCCCCAAGCCCTTTCCGCTGGAAAAGCATGTCGAGGATCATCTGCTTACGGATGAAGCACAGGTCGAGCATCTGTGCATCGAACGGCAGGACACCTATTTCAACGGTGTGCCGGATGATCAGTACAGCACCAGATCCATCCGGCTTGGCATCGTAAACAAGGGCGGTCAGGGCGAACGTATTTACAGCACGAAGGGAATCGCCATCACACTTTCTGCCAACGGCGGCGGTGTATTCGCCAAAACTGGCGGCTATCTGGTCAATGGAAAAACAAGACGGCTCCACCCAAGAGAATGTGCACGGATCATGGGTTATCCGGATTCCTACCAGCTCTGTGATAATCCAAGTCAGGCATATAAACAATTCGGCAATTCCGTTGTCATTGACGTACTGCAATACATCGGGATCCAGATCGGCTCACGATTGGTACCACAAAAAGGAGAAACCCCATGAAATCAATCACCCTCGGCATTCTTGCCCATGTCGATTCCGGAAAGACCACGCTCTCGGAGGCTCTGCTGTATGAAGCAGGTGAGCTTCGCCGTCTGGGGCGTGTGGATCATGGGGATGCCTTTCTCGATACCCACCGTCTGGAGCGTGACAGGGGCATCACCATTTTCTCAAAGCTTGCACGGCTCCACGCAGGCGATACGGAATTTACCCTCCTCGATACTCCCGGACATGTCGATTTTTCGGCGGAAATGGAACGTACACTGCAAGTCCTCGACTACGCCGTCCTCGTCATCAGCGGCTCGGAGGGCGTTCAGAGCCACACGGAAACACTCTGGCACCTCCTTGAACACAGCGGTGTTCCCGTCTTTCTGTTCATCAACAAAATGGACCTCTCCCTTCGCAGCCATGAGGAGCTGATGCAGCAGCTCAATGCCCGACTGCACGGGAGCTGCGTGGATTTCACGGACATGCAGTCCGAGGCGTTCGCCGAAAGCCTCGCCGTCTGTGATGAAGCCCTCATGCAGGAGCTGCTCGAAGAAGCAGAATTGCAGCCGGAAACCATCGCTCAGGCAGTCGCTTCACGCCATGTGTTCCCCTGCCTGTTCGGTTCTGCCCTGAAAAACGACGGCGTAAAGGAGTTTCTCAGTCTGCTTGATGCCTTCACACGCCCCCGTCCGGCACTGGAGGAGTTCGCCGCAAAGGTCTACAAGATCACCGAGGACGAACAGGGACGCAGACTCACCCATATGAAGATCACCGGCGGCACGCTCCGTGTGCGTGACGTTCTCGAAGGAACCGACGCACAGGGCGAGCCGTGGCAGGAAAAGGTGAACCAGATCCGCCTGTATTCCGGTGCGAAATTCCAGCCGGCGGAGGATGCCCCTGCCGGAACCGTCTGTGCCGTGACCGGTCTGACCCATACCTACGCCGGACAGGGACTCGGTGCAGCCAGTGACACCGGCAGTCCGCAGCTTGAACCCGTTCTGCGGTATTCCGTTGTGCTGCCGCAGGAGATCGACGTGCACACGGCACTCTCCGCCCTCCGCCGGCTGGAGGAGGAGGATCCGCAGATGAAAGTTGCCTACCAGCCGCAATTGCAGGAGATCCATGTCCTGCTCATGGGCGAGATCCAGATGGCAGTCCTGCGGCATGTGCTCGCTGAACGCTTCGGCATCCATGCGGAATTTGCCGCCGGCGGCGTTGCCTACAAGGAAACCATTGCCGATAAAGTGGAGGGCATGGGGCATTATGAACCCCTCCGGCACTACGCTGAGGTGCGGCTCATCCTCGAACCGCTTCCGCAGGGCAGCGGCATGAAATTCACCAGCATCTGCCGTGAGGATGCCCTTGACCGCAACTGGCAGCGGCTCATTCTGACGCATTTGCAGGAAAAATCCCACCTCGGTGTGCTGACCGGTTCACCGCTGACGGATGTGAAGATCTCCCTCGCCGCCGGACGTGCCCACAAGAAGCACACGGAGGGCGGCGACTTCCGGCAGGCGACCTACCGTGCCGTCCGTCAGGGACTGATGCAGGCGGAAAGCATCCTGCTCGAACCTTGGTACCACTTCCGGCTGGAGGTGCCGCCGGAGTGTGTGGGCAGGGCGATCACGGACATGCAGCTCATGAACGCCAGCTTCGACCCGCCCGAAACAATGGGCGAAATGACGCTCCTGCGTGGAAAAGCACCGGCAGCCGCCATGATGACCTATCAGGGGACCGTCATGGAGTACACAAGGGGCAGGGGACGGCTCTCCTGCACCTCGGCAGGCTACGCCCCCTGTGCGAATGCGGAGGAGGTGCTCGAACGGATCGCCTATCAGCCGGAAGCGGACACGGACAATTCACCGGACTCCGTATTCTGTGCCCATGGTGCGGGCTTTCTGGTGAAATGGGACGAGGTGCACAATTATATGCACACCGAAAGCTGTCTGCATCCGGAAACAGAGGAGCTGACCGCACCGCAGAGAACCCCCGAACGCACGAAATACACCGGCAGTGCGGCACAGGACGAGGAGCTGATGAAGATCTTCGAGCAGACCTACGGAGCGATCAAGAGGGAAGAACGCCATGCCATGCACACGCAGAAGCAGCCCCCCAAGCCCTCACGCAAGCCCGTACCCATCCCCAAGGGACCGCAGTATCTGCTTGTGGACGGCTACAACATCATTTTTGCGTGGGACGAGCTGAAAACGATTGCGAGGGACAGTCTGGAATCCGCAAGACAGCGGCTCATTGACATTCTGAGCAATTATCAGGGCTTCCACCAGTGCCGGCTGATCGTGGTATTCGATGCCTACAAGGTCAAGGGCGGCAGGGAGAGCGTTTCGGAGGAGCACGGGGTCAGCATCGTGTACACCAAGGAAGCGGAAACAGCGGATATGTACATCGAGCGAGTGACGCACAAGCTCTGCAAGGATGCGAGGGTGAGAGTGGCGACCTCGGACGGTCTTGAACAGATCATCATCCTCGGCAACGGTGCATGCCGTGTGTCCGCTGAGGAATTCCGCCGTGAGGTCGCACAGACGGAAGAGGACATCAGGGCGATGATACGATAAAAAAGGGGTTCATCGGAATCATCCGGTGAACCCTTTTCCTTATTTCTTTCCCATGATGAGATCCATCAGCAGCTGCAAGTCCGCTTCGTTCACCGCATCGGCGGTGCTGGGCGGTGCGGCGTTCTGGTATTCCTTGTAGTGATAGGAATGGGAGCTGCCGTCAAGGTTGGCGGAGGTCAGATGGATCCTGCCGCTTTCCGGAGCCTGCAAATACCGTTTGAGCATTGCGGCGTCGAATGCATCCACAGAACCGTCCCCGTTCACATCCCCTTTGGTGCAGGGGTCGAGGGGGATGAAATGCAGTCCCCAGCTGCGTGCATATGCTTCTGCTCCCGTGCCCTGATAGCCATAAATGGTCTGGGAATCGTCCACAGCTCCGGCAATCAGGCTGTCATTCACCGTGCAGATGCCGAACGCCCCCAGCCCGATGGTTTCCACACTCGCAGGAATCGTCAGCTCTTTCAGAGCGTCACAGCCATAGAATGCATCCGTCTGAATGTTCTCCAGACCATCCGGCAGTGTGATCTCCGAAAGCGATGTGCAGCCATAGAACGAGCGATTGCCGATGGATCTGACCGATGCTGCAATTTCAGCCGATTCCGCCCCCCAGCAGCATTCAAATGCACTGTTCCCGATGGCGGTGATCCCGTCCTCCACGACAATACGGCTCACATCTCCGCACACAGCACTCCATGGGGCATCCGACCAATACCGGCAGTCATCTATTTTTCCGGTGCCTGTGATGGTGAGGGTACCATCCTCTCCCAAAGTCCATGTACAGTCCGTGCCGCAGCTGCCGGATAAGACCGTTTCCGCAGAAACCGGACCGGAGAGAAGCGTGCATCCCAGAATGGATGCCGCAGTGAGAAAAGCAATCTGTTTTCGCATAGGAAAATCCCTCCTTGTTGGTTGATACTATAATTATACCAGATTCAGGAAATCTTTTCAAGAGCAAAAATCTTCCTGAATGGTGGGGCTATACTGACACAAGGAGGAAAATGTGGTTTCTTTACGATCTTTCACTGATCATGATCTCCATTCTCCCCTGAATCGCCTTTGCCGCTTCTTCAGCAGTACGTTCACCGGCAAAGAGGGCTTCAATCTCGTTTTCAATGATGGTGTTAGCCACTTTATCAATTGGTGCATCCATGCGGTGAAGGGAATCAATGAGCCGGAGCAGACGTTCATATTCTTCCTGTGTCAAATAGCTGACATCCTCGTCAATACCTGAAAAGTCCATAATCCTTGATGTTCCGGCATGGGCGATCATCCCCTCTGCGATCCGTTCAAATGCAGTTTGATTGATTGGAAAACCATTTTCTTCAAAATATGGATTCTGTTTGAAGTTATCTTTGTCATAGGACACACAGTTTTTAATCTGTACATCTGCATCGAGCATATAACTAAAAAACTCCCACGCTCCCTCCTGTACTGCCGGATGTGCACTTTCACAGATGCTGTAGCGTTTTCTTAAAGTATCCACAAATGAGCCTTGTCCGTTTTCCGTAGGATATCCCACATAAACAGGATGTTCCTCCCGTAGATACGAGTCGCCATGATAGGACATATGGAAATTGTCAAAACCGTAAAAAATACAAGGTGCCACGAAATTATTGTTGTAATCCGGTTCAATCTTTACTTTCGATTCTGTAAACTGACTGACAAATTCCAGAAGCCTGATAAATTCGGGAGAATCAAAGAAACATGTGCCATTTTCATAATCCACAAATGCCCCCATATTGCTGCGGACAAGGCTGCGGTACACGGGCCATTGTGTGCTATTGCCGCAGAAATTCGTCCCCTCCGGTGCCTGTTCCCATTTTTCGATCATTTCATCCATTGTCCAGTTTTCTTTTGTACCAACATATTCCGCATTGCCGACCATTGTTTCAATTTTATAGGATAAGGGCATCTGATAGAGCTTTCCGTCATTCTCGTGTATCTCCAGTACATGTGCATTCAATTCTGATCGGGAAATGCCCGAATCACCGTCAAGGAATGTGTACAGATCGACAAATGCCCCTTTCTCCGACAATATATCATAATTGCTCAGATCGAAAAATGAATAGTCCATCACGACATCCACATTCTCCCCCTGCATGACATCCATCAGCAGCCGCATATCCGCTGTCTGCAGTCCGCCGCTGCCATCCGTCCCCATCACAGCCTTGGAATAGATCACGGGCTTGACATGGTAGCCGTTGTCGAGCAAATTGAATTCCTCCATTGCCGATTCCAGTTCCGGCGGCAGATATTCCGTTTCGTCCGTTGCGATCCGGATGAGAATATCGCCGTTTTCATCAGTAGGAACAGGCTCTTGTGCGGCTGATGTTTCTTCCGGTGCATCGGAGTGGGTCGGCATTGTGTCGGGAATCCGCTGACAGCCTGTGCAGAGAAATATTGTCAGTGCTGCACATAAAGTGATGGTTCGTTTCATGATTGGTTCCTCCGTTTCTGATTGGTGTGCATTGATGATACCGCATCACCTTATAAACGAATGAACATCCCAGAATCTGACAACATTTGTAAAACTTTGGGTATGTGCACAAAATCATCTTCCCATTTTATGCATTCCGCCAAATTTCCCCGCCCCATGCAAGCCCCATCCCCCGAAACCGTTCTTATAGAGTGAAAGGAGGTCATGCAGATGAAGGACGCAGACATTATATCCCTGTATTTCGCACGTTCCGAAGAGGCGATCAGCATCACCCGTGAGCAGTACGGCAGACTGATCCGCCGTATCATTTCCGGTATCCTGAAAAATCAGGAGGACACGGAGGAATGCGAGAATGACACCTATATGAATGCTTGGAACGCCATCCCTCCCAACCGCCCCAAGAGCATGAAAGCCTACCTTGCGGTGATTGCACGGAATCTGGCATTCAAACGCTATGAGTACCTCCATGCAGAAAAGCGGAATCCTGAAGCCGCCGTTTCCTTTGACGAGCTGGCGGAATGCCTGTGCAGTGAGCAGGCATCCAATTCCTATGCAGGCGAGGAGCTGCGTGAAGCCATCAATGCATTCCTCGGAACACTCAGCACAGAACACCGCCGGATCTTCCTCCTGCGGTACTGGCAGGCGTGCAGTATCGAGGAAATCATGCAGATCAGCGGTTTCAGCAAAAGCAAGACCGAATCCATCCTGTTCCGGACACGGAACAAGCTGCGGAAATTTTTAGAGGAAAGAGGGTATATGGCATGAAACGTGAAGAATTGAAAAACATGCTCTCTCAGGTGGATGAGCAGTACATTGCAGAGATTCTCGATGCTGAGGATATGACCTCCGAAGCCGCCCCCGTCCCTGCACGCCCGAAACGCTTTGCCGTCTGGACAGCCGCCGCCGCAGTGCTGTGCATCTGTACGGTCGGGGGAGGATGCCTGTGGTGGACGCAGGTGCACCGGCAGGAGCTTCCGCAGCAATCTGCGGAAAGCGGCGGAGAAGCAACTGCGATGCAGGCGGATACCATCAGGGAAGAACGGAACGGATATGTCCTCCGGTGGGAACTGGAGGGGAGAAACAGTACTCCGGATTATCAAAGAAATTTTAACGGTCCGATCGAACAATTTGGCATATGTGAATTGCCGGTCACTGTGGAGAATACCGAACTGTCCCTGTCCCTCTACCATGATGAAAACGGCGATCCTGTGGAAGCATCGGCTGTGCTCCGGAATCAGGAACAGCAGATGGTGTTCAACCTCAGCTCCAAGGGAAAGCTCTACCCTCTCTATTGTGAGGGCGATCTGACGGAGGATGCGGCATGTGACCAGCCCGTGATCCACATTTACGACAATACGACACAGCGGGATGAAACTGAGTATGAATACGAGCTGTACTATCTGCACGAGGGTACGGCAATGACCATGCGAACCTATGGCTTTTCCGCTGAGGAGGCAGAAGCACTGGCAGCCGCATTCCTGCAAGACGGCACAACGCCTGCAAAGCTCTCAGAAACCGCAACCAACCGGAACGAGGAGGACAGAACCGAGTATATACTGGTGTGGGACGAGGGGGAGCAGCTCTATCTGAATATTGACCCCGAGTACCTCACCTATCCGGCATCCTATGAAAGATATACCACCAAGCTGATTCCTGTCGGCGGTGATGATTTCACGGATATTTATGGCAGTGTGGGTTTTGATGAGAACGGCATTCCCTATGAGGTTCTTGCAGAATACAAAAAGGACGGAAAGCGGCTGACGATTAAGGTCAACGACCGTGAGCATCCCATGAAGAGTCCCTCCGGCAGCCTTTACTGCAAGGAGCTTGCGGAGGAACACGGCAAGCCCACCATTGTGGCAATGAAAACCGGCACCAACAGCTACCAGCTCTGCTTTACACAGGACAACACAAGCGTCCTACTCAGTGCGGATGGCTATACCGCAGAAGAGGCGGAGGCGATCACTGTAGAGTTGATGCAGCAGCACAGAACCGCAGCACAGATCTATGACGACGAAAAAATGATTGATTACAGCCAATATTTCACACTCGAACAGCCCGTCCCTGTTTCCGCAGATTTCACATTGGAAACGAACGGCGGTGTCCATGAGCTGGATGAAACCTCTCCGTTTTTCGATCTTTCTCCCTTCGGTCCGACTGACTTTGCAGGACGTTTCTATCTGCGTGAAAACGGGTCCACCGCCAATATCCGGCTGGAGTACCGCAGCGATGACGGACGCTCCGTGACTGTGACCGCCGGCGGAACAGGAAAAATGTATGCACATGGACAGCTTGCAGAGGACGGCGGCACGGAACGCAATTCGGGCAGAATTTACGGCAGCCGCACGGAGGACGGCGGCACTGCACTGAGCTTCCGTGTCTGTGACTGGGACTGTGAGATCATCGGTGACGGCATGACGGAGGAGGAAATGATCCTGTTCTATGACAGGCTGTCTGCGTACCTGTGGGAGAACTTCGGTGATACGGTGTTCCTGCATGCGGAGGACTGCTTCTCCCGTGATGTATCCGAGATCACCACCCAACGCATCGACCTTGTGTGGAATGGTCTGCACCAATATCCCATCACAGACCCCGGCATCTTCACAGGGCTGGGACTCCAGTCCGCAGAGGTGCACTGCACCGGTGACGGCACTCCGCAGCATGCCCTGCTGTATTACAGCACGGGGCAAACGTCCATTGATATTTTCATGAGCAGCTATGGCGAAATGGGACCAGTTTTCCCGATCTCCGGTGCATCGGACGGGTTCAGACGCAATGGCATCATGATGTACGGCTTTTCCGATGCACAGAACCCCGATCACAGGGAGCTGTGCTTCGTCACTGCAAACAACATCGGCGTGCATCTGATCTGCTATGGTGTGGATGCCGAAGAGATCCTTGCACTGGCAGATCGGCTGATCGAATCCGGAAACAGTCCGGCACAGCTGCTGGATGGCAATTAACCAGTGCTACAACTGAGGAAGCATTCACAAAAATGCTTCCTCTCAGTCTGTCGAAAAACTTCAACAGGTTCAAAGGGCTTTGCCCTTTGGCGGGCGGAGGGTACGCAGTACCCTCCAAATATAGCCCCTCCCCTCGGGGAGGGGTTGGGGTGGGGGGCAATCTTTGGGGTTCTAACCCCCAAAAAAGACTTTTTTGACAAGCTGAGAGGAAGCATTCACAAAAATGCTTCCTCTTTTTCTTGACAAAAATCCCCCCATATGATACGATTGAAATACCAATGCATTAAAGGAGGAATCACCATGAACAAAATCAGAACAGGCTGCCTCTGTCTTGCCGCTGTCCTTGGCACCGTCTTTGCAGGACAGCTCCCCGTCCGGAGCCATGCGGCACAGGAGCTGAAGGATTCCGGCATCAACTACACGGAATCCACCGAAACAATCGAAAACCCCGGTGCCGGCTATACCAACACGCTCTGGATGAGCTGTGCACCGGAGGATACCCCCATCTATAACCCCACCGGAAACCTCATGCTCATTCTTGTTGATCTCGGCGGCTTCTCCAGCGGCTCGAACGGCACCACCGACGAGGACGGCAATTACACCGAGGGCACGGATTATGATCTGGACGAAACTTTTTTCCGGAATCTCCGTGTGACCCTCGAAAACTGCCGCAGGAACGGCTGTACCATCGCCCTGCGGTTCCGCTATGATGATGTCGGCAGACTGAACCCCGAACCTGCCACATTCGACCGGATGGTAAAGCATATCGAGCAGATCCGTGCGGACGGCTTCCTTGAGGATTATCAGGACATCATTGCATTTGTAGAATCGGGCTTTGTCGGCTCATGGGGCGAACACTGGGGCGGCAAATACTGCTCCTTCGAGGACAAGGCTCGGGTGCTTGATCTTCTGCTGGATGTTGTGCCGGCTCCCATCCCCGTCACCGTCCGGACTCCCCCGACCTTTACCACATGGGCAGGCATTACCGAGGACGATCTTACCGGCTACACCCCCGAACCCGGCAGCGATGCAGCGAGAGTCTGCCTGTACAATGACGGCTACATGGGTTCGGATATCGACCTTGGCACCTACCACGACCGTGAACGGGATACGGCATGGGTCGGCAGACAGGCTCTGACTTCCTATTTCGGCGGTGAATTCTCCGGCAATCTCGAATTTGCCATGCAGTATGACACCTACCTCCCCGAAAATGCCATCCCCGAAATGTACAAGACCCACCTGAGCTATATCAATTCCAATATCTACCAGCTCTACAAGGACTATACTTTCGGGGAGCAATACGATGTGGAGCATGCGGATCACAGTGCCTACTACGGGCAGACCGTGTACAAATTCATGCGGGATCACCTCGGCTACCGCTTTGTCCTGCGTGACAGTGACCTCAGTGCGGAGGCAGAGCAGGGCGGCGTGCTGACCGTGCAGGCGGACATTGAGAATACCGGCTTTGCCAACCCCATCATGGAGCAGAAAGCCGAGATCCTGCTGGAAAAGGACGGCAATTACATCCGCACAGAGGTCGATGCGGATACCAATACATGGTACTCCTGCACGACCGTTTCACCGGAATTCCAGCTCAAGCTTCCCGGCGGTCTGGAAACGGGTGAGTGGAATGTCTACCTCAAGCTCTCTACGGGTGACAATACGCTCGATGAAATGCACATGCGTTCCGTGCAGTTCGCCAACAACGGTACATGGCATGCAGGACTCGGGGCGAACCTGCTCGGTTCGTTCACAGTGACGGAAAGTGACAATGCCGCACAGCGTTCCGATGCCGGTTTTTATCAGGTGAATGCGGAGCGTCCGGTCACAGCCTCGGACGGTGAGATGTTCACCGTCAACCAGACGGCGGCAGCGGACGGATATATCAGCAATGCCACAGAGCGGGACAAATCCCTGCAATACGCCGAAAACGGCGAAAACAGCCTCTATATCACGAATGATGACAAATACCTCTATGTCATGGCGGAGATCGTGCACAATGCCAAGTCCCCCGTCTATAATATCAGCTTCAAAAATCAGGCAAACGGCAAAAACTACTGGCTCTACTATCAGGGCAACGGCTTTATCTATTTCAATCAGGGCACACCCTACGGCGTAGTGCAGAAGCATTACGGCAATACGGTGGAATTCCGTCTGCCGCTGGGTGAACTGATGGGACTGGAGGCAGGTGTGCTCCTGCATGATGTGAATGTGACCATTCAGGACGAATCCGATTCGTGGACAAAGGTGGCGATCCTGAATGCGGAGGAATACACCATCGCCGACCGTTTCAATATCTATTCGGCAAAACGCACCGTTTACCTCCCCGAAACCGAAAGCATGACTCTCACCGCAAGAACCACCTGCGAGGGACTTTCCTGCCAGTGGATGCTGGACGGTGTGCCGGTCGAAAATGCCAATGCCCCCACGCTCACCATCTCCGGTGCACAGAAAGGGCTGTACTCCGTGGAGATTACGTCCGCAGGCGGCACGGTGCAGACTGCGGAGATCTGCGAGGTGCTCGCCGGTGCGAAACAGCTTCGGGGTGATGTGGATCTCGACGGCAGTGTCAGCACGGCGGATGTGATCCTCCTCCAGAAGTACCTGCTCGGTCTTGCTCCGCTGCAAGCCGCACAGACAGCCGCCGCCGAGCTGCACGAGGACGGCAGAACGGATGCCTTTGACCTGAGTCTGCTCAAACGCCTCCTTCTTTCCCCAGAATCTTCAAAAATTGCGAAAAACTCTTGACAACTACTGGCAAAAAGTGCTATAATTGCAAGTAGCACAGATAAAACTACCGTGCATTTATACAAGCAGTAAAGAGCCGCTGCTTTTGGTTTTATCGTGCATCATTCAAAGGAGGGTCAACTTATGGCAAAGAAAAACTTAAGCCGTATCCTTGCCGGTGCAATGGCAGCAGTCTGCGTCACAACTGCTGTTCCGCTGTGCTCCGTCGATGCTGTGGAGATCACAGAGGGTGCGGTCATCTACGCAACGGATTTTGAGGATGGTATTGTGGACAAGTTCACAGGCAGAGGCGGTGTGGAGGTCATGACAGCTGTGACCGATTACGCCAACAGCGGTGAATACTCCATGTGCGTCAGCGAACGTGCCAAGGGCTGGCATGGTCCGCAGCTCCTGCTTGACGAGATCTGCGAGCCGAACAAGGAGTATACCGTCAGTGCCTTTGTCCGTGCGGAATGGTACAATGACATCAAGCTCAGTCTGGAGTACACCGACGCAGAAGGGGAGCGTCATTACTCCAATCTCAAATCCGCAGTCAATCAGGGCGACGGCTGGAGCGAATTTTCCGAGGTGAAATTCAGCTTCACCGATGATGTATCCAAGGTCTATCTCTACTTCGAGGGCAATGATGCCGCTAAGATCTGGATCGATGACTTCACCCTGAAGGAAGCACCGATCATCCCGATTCAGGATGATATTCCGTCCCTGCAGGCAGTGTACAACGATCATTTCAAGGTGGGCACTGCGATCATGGCATCGAACCTCGCTTCCCCGTCCTTCATGGATCTGACCGAAAAGCATTTCTCCGACAGCATCACCTTCGGCAATGAGCTGAAGCCCGATGCACTTCTCAAGCAGGATGCATGTCAGGCGTATATGGAGGAGAATGACGGCGATGACACCAATCCCCAGATCTCTCTGTCCTCCGCAAGAAGCCTGCTCAACTACTGTGCAGAAACCGGCACTCCCGTCAGAGGTCATACCCTCGTATGGCACAGCCAGACACCGGACTGGTTCTTCAAGGAGGGCTATGCGGATGACGGCGAATGGGTAACACCCGAGAAGATGCTGCTGCGTATGGAGAACTACATCAAGAACGTCATGGAAGCTCTCGAAACAGAGTATCCGGATGTGGAATTCTACGCATGGGACGTTGTGAACGAAGCATGGCTCGACAGCGGTGTGCCCCGTACTGCCGGTGAGCAGGGAGCAAACGGCTCCAACAATTCCGCATGGGTGCAGGTATTCGGTGATAATTCCTTCATCAAGTATGCATTCCAGTATGCAAGAAAGTACGCCCCCGAGGGCTGCAAGCTCTATTACAACGACTTCAACGAGTACATGCCGCAGAAAACCGATGCCATCATTGCAATGGCGGAGGAGCTGAAAGCCGAGGGTCTGATCGACGGTATCGGCTTGCAGTCCCATCTGGATGTCGGCTTCCCGTCCGTTTCCGTCTATGAAAAGGCAATCGCCAAGTTTGCCGCAACCGGTCTGGACATTCAGGTAACGGAGCTGGACATTACCACCGCCGACACCTCCGAGGCAGGCATGGAAACACAGGCTCAGATCTACAGCGATATTTTCGATGTGCTGGTGAAATATTCCGATTCCATCTCCGCTGTTGTGCTCTGGGGCGTAACCGATGACCAGAGCTGGAGAGCTGCCAAGCTCCCCCTGCTGTTCGACGCAGAATTTCAGGCAAAGCCGGCATTCTATTCCGTTGTGGATGGTCTGGAAGAGCCGGTCTATGCAATGGGCGACACCAATATGGACAGCAAGATCTCTGTCAATGACATCATTGCACTGCAAAAGCATCTGCTGCTCACCAAGAAGCTCAGTGCTTCCGCATGCAAGCTTGCCGACCTGAACGAGGACGGCGTTGTCAATGCGTTCGACCTTGCATTCCTGAAAAAGCAGATCCTTACAAAATCCTGATCACAAGATGACAAAACGATCCCCCATGCAGCCGCATGGGGGATTCTTGTTGTATCGGGGATTACTTTACATAGCCATACAGACCATTGATCTTCTGGGACTTGACTGCATTTGCAACCAGCCCCGCAACCACATTTGCACCGGTTTCACAGAAATGTGTACCGTCCGTGCTGCCCTCCACAGCTCCGCAGAGGTGGTAGGAATTGGCGGTATTGTAGCCAACGGAATTATAATGGTTCACCATGATCGTATTCAGGTCGATGCAGGGAATGCTGTGCTTTGCTGCCAGATTCTTGCATGCATCGCAGTAGTTGGAATAGGAATTGCCGAATTTGCCGGTGGAGCTGTTGTATGCCTTCATGCCGATGACGGTCGTCACCAGAATCGGGGTTGCTCCCTTAGCCTTCGCATCGTTGATGAACTGGGTCATGTACCATTCGTAGGAACCCTCGGTCGGATTGTCCACATTGCCGCAGGTCGGAGCATATCTGTCCGCATTGGCTGCACCGGAATCGTTGATGGCAAACTGGATCAGAACATAGTCGCCTTCCTTCAGGCTGTCTGCAAGGCTCTGCCATCTGCCCTCGTCATATGCCTTCTTTGTGCTTCTGCCAGCCATGGAACGGTTATCCACGGTCACATCCTCGGTGAAGTAATCTGCCAGATAGTAACCCCAGCCCTGCTGCGGTGCATAACTTGCACGGTAGGACTGTACGGTCGAGTCGCCCAGAATGAATACGGTGGGCTTTGTGCCGTCGGAAACATCCTCGTTGACTTCGGGAACGTAGGTTTCCGCATACGGTTCATCCGTCAGGGTCAGATCAATATAGTCGAGGTTCGGTGCACCTGCATCCGCAACAGCGGACTGGAATTTGATGGTGTTCTCGCCGGCATTCAGCGGCAGAACCAGACCGATCTCCGTCCATGTTGTCCATGCACCCGTGCCGGGGAAGGACTGCATCCAGTAGTCCTGTGTGTTGCCGTTGACATAGACGGTCATCTTTCTGTCAATCGCAGAACCGTTCGCAAAGCGGATATGCGTCATGTAATTGCCCTTTTCAGCCACCTTGACTGTAAAGGTGATGTTGCTGGTGTTATTATTGCCGAGGTTCACATAGCCCTCTTCCTTGGTATAGCCGGCATTGGTCGTTTCCTTCATGCCGTCCTCCCAGATCTGATCGACTGCATAGTAGGTGCTCTCGAATCTTGGAGCCGGCTTTGCAAAATGCACAGCTCTTGCATGAGTAAAGTCACGCACCATCTTGGTGTCGGAAATGTCAATGCCGCCGTCACCGGATACATCCGCTGCACGGAGCTGGTCATCGGAGAAGCCCTGACCGGTACGCAGATACTTCTTGAGCATTGCTACGTCAAACGCATCCACACGGCCGTCCTTGTTGAAATCGCCCATGACAACATCCTCTTCCGGATCCGGAACATCCGGTACAACGGGCGGATCCGTGGGCTGTTCCTCGGTGGGCTGCTGCTCTGTCGGCGGCTCGGTCGTCGGTTCGTCCGGAATCTCGACCTTGACTGCCTGCCAGTTCTGGCACTTGCTGTATGTCCAGCCCCACTGCTGTACATTCGCACCGCTTGCATTGCTTGCAGAAGCTACTTCCACAAAGCATGCATCCTTGGAGGAACGTGTGGAAATGTAGTAGGAACCGTCACCGACCTTGGTGAACTGGAACAGCATCATGCTGTCCTTGCTGGAATAGGGGACGATCTCGATGTTGCCGCCGTCCGAACCCGTCATTGCCTTGAGGACGTAATTCGGGTCAGCTGCGGAATGCACATAATAATAGGTCGTGCCGTTCGCAAAGGGGCGAAGCTCCCACTGCTGGCAGGTCAGGTCATTGCTGCCCCACTGCTGCACATTGGTGCCCTCTGCCATGGTACCGCCCTCAATATCCATCACCATGCCGCTGTTGGTGTTCTTGAAGGTGTAGTATACGCTGGTGTCCATAGCGGTGTCGCCGATCTTCATCAGGCCCTGTGCCAGCTCTGCATTCTTCTGTGCACCGAGCTTGCTCTGGTGGAGGTCGTCATTGGCTGCATAATAGTCCGCCATGCCGTCATAGCCCACTTCAAGACCGAAGTTCTGCCATGCGGTGAACAGGTCGATGACCTGTACGTTCTGTTCTGCACCGATCTGGTCGAGCTGACCGCCGAACCATCTGCCGCCGAGGAGGGTTTCTCTGTTTAAGTCGCTGCGTCTGCCCTGCTGCTTGACGAGGATGACGTTCATGCCCTTGGACTTTGCGGTCTTTACCATCTCGGTGACAACGGTATAGTATTCATCTTTGTTGGAGTAGTTGGTATCGTTGATGCCGATGGAAATGACATAGTAGTCGCCTGCTTTGCCGTAGGTCTTGACAGCATCGAACTGACCGCCGTCATAGAAGCCCTTGGCATACTGACCGCTTGCCGCCATATTGCGGACTTCAAACACATTTGTGTTGATGTAGTTTTCGAGGTACTGACCCCAGCCGTGCTGGGAAGTATCGGGCTAGTTGTAGTAATTGGCAACCGTCGAGTCACCGCAGAGCCATACGGTGGGCTTGGTTTCACCCGTGGTATTGAGCTGTGTGATCTCGATTGCAGAGATGGTGTACTGTGCATTGTTCATGCCTGCCACCGCCGCAATATTGAGCTGCCCGTCCGTGACCGGAATCTGGATGCTCTCCACTGCATTGTTGCCGCAGAGGTTGATCATCTGGAGCATGCCCTCCATCGTGATGGAGGTTCTCGGGCTGTTGCCGGTGGTGACAGTGACCTGATACAGACCATTCGGCAGGTCAACCCTGAACTCGCCGCCCGTGAATCGTACCGCATCGCTGAGTGCACCCGAACCGCCGGCTGTCACATCGGACACGCTGCCGGAAAAACCGTAGCCGTTCGATGCATTGTAGCCCGTACCTGCGGAAACGCCGGTATAGCCGCTTGCTGTGCCTGCACCGCCGAGGTCAAATTTCCAGTTTGCGGCGGCTGCCTCCGCCCTCCGGTCAGCGATCTCCGGCATTGCTGCAAAGGCTGTCAGTGCCAGTGCAGAAGCGGTCACGCCGCTGACAAACCGCTTCAAGCGGCTTTTGGTTTTGCTTGCTTTCTGAAACAGATTCATTGCAATTCCCCCTTGTGAAAATGAATTTTTTGTAAATGACAAAACGATACTTCTTCTTTCATATATTATACATGATTCGGAAGAAAAAAGCAATTGCATTTTCGGGTGGTTTTGTTGCATTTCTGTTCATATTCCGCTGAGAGCTGCTGTTTTGAAGCTCCGTTCCGTGATGGACGGGCAGATCTGCATGGAAGAATTTGCCTTTCGTCTTTTTGGAGAATTTTCCTGACGGTATTGCAAAAAAATCAGGGATCGTGTATAATAGAAGTATACCTGATGTAAAGGAGAGGAAGCCGATGCTGATCGATGTTTCACAGGGAGCTTTTCCTGCTGCATTCCCGTCTTTTCGTCACCCTGCCCAACATACTCCGGAATTGAAAGAAAAAAAGTGAATATTCAATAAAGCTTTAAGTTTATTTTAAGATACAAGCCGTATAATGTGATTGTAAGATACAGAGAAACGTATGGGAACGCTGGACTGCGGAGAAACGTGCATGATTCCGCAAACAGCAGAAATTCATTACAGAAAGGAGCGGCAGACATCCGGCTGGGAGCCGGAATGTCAAAGGTATGGCAATCAGTACATTTCAGAGAAAGGAAATCAAATTCCTGCTTACACTCGAACAGTATGAGGCACTGCTCGAGGAAATCCACAAGTATATGGATCCGGACAAGTACTGTGTCGGCGGAAAAGACTATGGTATCTACAATATCTATTATGATACGCCGGACGATTTTCTGATCCGTGAGTCCATCGCAAAGCCCTATTACAAGGAGAAGATCAGACTCCGCAGCTATTATTCCCCTGCATCCCCCGATGACAAGGTATTCCTTGAGATCAAGAAAAAGGTCGGCGGCATCGTGACCAAACGCCGTGTGACCATGACGCTTGCAGAAGCGGATGCATACATGCTTCAGCGGAAAAAGCCCGTGGACACGAGCAAATACCTCCAGAAGCAGATCTTCGGCGAGCTGGATGTATTCCTGAACAATTACCCCGTTATCCCCAAGCAGTACATCAGCTACCAGCGTTCTGCATTCTTCGGCAAGGACGATCACGATTTCCGTCTGACCTTCGACCGTCAGATCACCGAACGCAGATATGATCTTTCCCTGTCCATGCCCAGCTACGGTGCACAGATCATTGCTCCCAATCACCGCCTGATGGAGGTCAAGATCGCCGGTGCAATGCCCCTCTGGCTTTCCAGAAAGCTTGCCGAGCTGCAGATCTACAAAATCAGCTTTTCCAAGTACGGCAAGGCTTACCAGAGATATGTCCGCAATCAGCTCTACAATGAAAGAGTACTGAACGAAAAGAAAGGAAGTATGTTACATGTTTGATTCCATCCTTACTTATGATGCGGTGACTGGTTCCGTTGTGAACCTGACCGTTATGCAGTTCGTCATCTGCATTCTTTCCTCCCTCGTGATCGGCTTCGGCATCAGTCTGCTCTACCTCATCACCCACCGCAAGGAGGGCTTCGCACAGAGCTATGCACTCACCGTGATCATGCTCTCTCCCATCGTTGCCATCCTCCTCATGCTCATCAGCACGACCGCCGGCGGTCTGGCACTCGCTGGCGTATTCACCCTCTGCCGCTTCAGAAGCATTCCGGCAGACCCCAAGGATGTCAGCTATGTATTCCTCTCCATGGCAAGCGGTGTCATCTGCGGCAAGGGCTATATTGCGATCGCATTCATTTTCTTCATCCTGCTCGCTGCTGTGATGTATGTACTCCACATCACCAACTATGCAGCACCCAAGGCAAGTGACATGACCCTGAAGATCTCCATTCCTGAGAACCTCAACTATGAAGGCCTGTTCGATGCCGTACTGAACAAGTACACCACCAGCTGGAAGCTTCGCAGAGTCAAGACCACCAACTTCGGCTCCATGTTCGACTGCATCTACAGCATTCAGCTGCCGGATAATGTGGAACAGAAGAAGTTCCTCGATGAGCTGCGAACCCTCAACGGCAACATGACCATTACCCTGACCCTGTTCCGCTACGAGGATAAGCTCTACGAAAAGTAAGATGACCTTCATAAGACCGGATGGTGATCCGTCCGGTCTTTTTGTGATACCTCCCCAGAAAGGAAGATGATTATGAAATATGCAAGGAACTGGCTCGATCTGCTTCTGGTACTGGCACTGACGGGCAGCATGGCAGGCTGCGGCAGCAAACAGGAGGAGCTGGCAGGCGATACCGAAACCACCGCAGCAGTGCAGGAAGAAGAGGAGGACGATGCAAGCCCCGAGGATTACCTCAAAGAAACCGATGACCCCGATGATGATAAGCCCATTGATCTGGAAAATCTTGTGATCGGCACACAGGCAACCGCACCGGCGGCAGCATCGACCGCAGAATCCGCCGCAACAGTCCAGACCACGGCATCCTCTGCCGCATCCGGACAGACCTCGGCTGCATCCTCCGCTGCCGCACAGCAGACCGATGCTCCCGAACAGCAGGCGGCTGTCAAGCCGTCTGATACACAGGCAGCACAGTCCTCCGCACAGCCGGCAGCAACACAAGCCGCACAGACTGTGACCCAAACCACCGCACAGGCAGCAACTCAGGCACCCACCCAGCCCCCGACCGAACCGCCCACGGAGCCTCCCACAGAGCCTCCGACGGAAGCTCCCACCGAGCCGATCGACCCCGAGGATGTGGTGATGGCGGTCATTGACCTGAACAAGATGGGCATTGACGGCTCCGGTGCGGCTGTCAACGGCAATGTCATCACCATCACGCAGGCGGGTACTTATATCGTCAGCGGTTATCTGGGTGACGGCATGATCGAGGTCAGCACGACCGAGAAGGTCAAGCTCAAGCTCAACGGTGTGGACATCACCAATTCCACCGGTCCGGCGGTGCTGGTAACGGATGCCAAGCGGCTGACCATGACGCTGATCGAGGGCACAGTCAACTCCCTCACGGGCGGCAGTGCTGCCCATGACGGTGCGATTTTCTCCAATGATACGCTGGAGATCAAGGGAGCCGGAACGCTCTATGTCAACGGCACTGTGGAGCACGGCATTTCGAGCGATGATGATATTGTGGTAAAGAACGGCGATATTTATGTGAATGCAGTCAAGACCGGCATGATGGCGAATGACGACATCACCGTCAGCGGCGGCACCCTCCATGTGACGGGCAGCACCAACGGCATGAAGTCCAAGGGCACCATGCACATTGCCGGCGGCAGTCTCTGGGTAACGGGCGGACCGAAGGAAACGAAAAGCGGTCTGTACTCTGCAACGACCTTTACCGTAACGGGCGGTGATATCTATGTGATCGGCTGTGATGCGTCCGCACCGGATGCAGCGACTTCGACCCAGTGTGCACTTGCGGTGAAGTTCGTGCCCTCTCTCGCAGGCGGCAGCAGTGCATGCATCAGCAGCGGCGGCGTTGCCCTCTTTGATGCCTACTCCGACATGGCATACAACACCGTTTTCATCTGTTCCCCCGACATCTGGGACGGCATGGAATTCAACGTATCCGCCAATGGCGTGGATTACGGCGTATTCAATACCGCCGGTATGATGACAAATGTAACAGCAGGATCTTAAAGAAAGAGGATCATTTGACAGAGCCGGTGCACTGCACCGGCTCAGCTTGTAGAAAAAGCCCTTTTCTCAGGGTTGGGATGGGGGCGGTTTTGGAGTGCTGACCCAAGAAAAAAGTATCTGTATTGAATTGACGGCGTAATCATTATTTTCCCAATGAACAAATATGTTCTAAATGTGTATTTGTTTCTAAAATCTTGCTTTTCATATTGCGTTCACAAAAATTTACACGTTTTCGTAAAAATTACGAAAAAAGACAAAAAATCAGATACAAAAATATAGTTTTCAAGATGATTGTGTATTGAAAGAGAGGGGAAAATCAGGTAAAATATAAAAAACAGCAAAACACTGATCCGAAACGTGCGAAGATCTCCACGGAGCATCCCCCTCTCATAGTTCCGTCGAGCTTCTCGGATAAAGAATTGTTGTTGAAAAATTAAATCTTTTAACTAAGCGCAGTGGGAGTCAGATCCCAGTTGAAACGATTTGATTTTTCAAAGTAACAGCTTTCAGTGCAGATGAGATATTCTCATAAAATTAAGCTGTACATTTTTTTACCTTCCTCTTTATGAAAACTTCCGACATTCTGGTCGGGAGTTTTTATTTTACGGGGAAGTTTTTGCAGGCAGATAGATGAAAAGGACAGTGCACAAACGGCACTGTCCTTTTCGTTTGGAAGGGAATCAATCTTACTTGTTGGCAATGTAGTCCTCAATGGAATCCGTGCCGCCGGTGCCGGTGTAGGCTGCGTACTGGAGGATGAGTGCTGCATCGGATGCGTCGAATTTGCCGTCGCCGTTGACATCGGAGCTTGCCTCCTGTGCGGCATTCAGTCCGCTTTCGCCGCTGACACCTGCTGCTGCGGCTGCCTGCAGGAGCGTTGCCGCATCGCTTGCGTCAATGCCGCCGCTGCCGTCCACGTCACCTGTTGTGACGGGGGCACTTGTGCTGTCATTGCCGATGCAGTTGATGACTGCATTCAGCAGCTCTCTGTTCTCATCACGGATCAGGATCTCGTTCCACATTTCCTCCGTACCTGCATAAATGACCGTTTCAAGGGAAGTACAGCCGTAGAATGCACCCCAGCCGATGGAGCTTGTGGAAGCCGGCAGATACACTTCGGTCAGTGCGGAGCAGTTAGAGAAAGCATAATCATTCACATTGCTCACGCCTTCGGGAATGCTCACGGATGTCAGGCTGCTGCATCTGTTGAATGCACCGTGCATGAGGTTCACCAGAGTGGAGGGAAGTGTGACGGATTCGAGATTGATGCAGCCCTCGAACGCTGCATCGGAGATCATTGTCAAGCCCTCGGGGAGGATGACCTCTGTGATGCCTTCAAAGTTTTCAAATACACCGCCGCCGATGCTCTTGACATTGTCCGGAATGGTCACAGTACCGCTGACTGTGTACGGGCAGTAAACGAGTGTATTGTCCTTGTGGGTGATGATCATATTGTCCTCGGTGTAGAAATAGGTGTTCCCCTCTGCAATGGTGATCTCCTCCATGCTGGTGCAGTCGGTGAATACACCGGAACGGATGGACTGGAGGCTCGCAGGAATGTGTACTGCGGTCAGTGCGGTGCAGTGTTCAAAAGCATGGTCCATGATGGTGATCATTGTCTCGGGGAGGGTGATCTCTGTGATGCCCTTGCAGTCACTGAATGCATACTGGTCAATGACGACAGTGCCGTCCGGAACGGTGTACGCACCCTGTCTGCCGCTGGGGTAGGTCACCAGCGTTCTGCCGTCCTTTTCAAAGACAACGCCGTCAATGCTCTTGTATCCTATGTTCTGTTCGTCCACGTTGATGGCGGTCAGGTTCTTGCCGGAAAAGGCTCTCGCATTCAGGTGGGTGACGGATCTCGGCAGATCCACCGTTGTCAGGCTGTCGCAGTCCTTGAATGCAAATTCATTGATGACCTTGACATTGTCCGGAATGATAATGGATTCCAGTGCAGTACAGCCGCCGAAAGCATCGTGGGAAATGTATTGCAGTGTTTCCGGCAGTTCGATGGAACGCAGACTGCTGCAACCGCTGAAGGCACCATTGCCGATCGTTTTCAGGTGTTCCGGAAGCGTCACATTGGTCAGGTTCTTACAGCTTGAGAAAAGACTGTTGTTAATGACAGTGATGCCGCTGCCGAGCTTGACATCCGTCAGTGCCTGACAATGCGTGAAGGCATATTCGTGCAGTGACTCGACAGAATCGGGGATCTCAATGGAGGTCAGGGCGGAGCAGCTATAAAACGCAGCCCTCTCAATGCTTTCGAGGGTATCCGGCAGGGTCACGGTTTTGAGTGTCTCACAGCCTGCAAATGCAGTAGTAGCAATGGACTTGACCGGCAGCCCTTCGATCGCAGCAGGAATGTCGGCGGATGTGATGCCCTCGTCCGCACCGGTGATCTGGATATAGCCGCCGAAGCTCTGGTAATGCAGACCGTTGTAAACGCCCTCGGAGATGATGGTGCAATGTACGTCCGCTGTCAGAAGGATGGTGTTGTTGCTGTCGATTGCGATGGTATCCCAGCCGGATTCACTGCCGCCATAGTAAACATCATGGACAGCGGAGCCGTTGAATGCACCGAAGCCGATGGAGGTCATGGTGCTGGGGATGGTGACGGAGGTCAGATCACTGCAATTCACGAATGCCTCCGGCTGGATCGCAGTCACACCCTCCTCAATTACCACGCTTTGCAGATCAATGCAGCCTGCAAAACACATGTAGGGGATGCTTTCAACTGCACCGGGGATCACCAGTGTGGTCAGACCGGAGCAGTTCATAAACGCACCATTGCCGAGCGTGATGTGAAGCCCCTGAATGTCGATCACGGACAGACCGCTGCATCCGTAGAATGCATATTCACCGATGCTCTGGATGCCGGCATGGATGGTCACGGAGTTGATCCACATGCATTCATAGAATGCCCGATCCTCGATCGCAGTCACTGCCACGCCGTCGATCTCAGCCGGAATTACAATATCGGGTGTGGCAACCTCCAATACCCCGGAAACACCTGCGATGGTGACGAAGTTTCCATAATTCCGATAGATCAGACCGTTATAAACGCCCTCGGTGTAGGTGGTGTCCTCTGCGGATGCAGTGAGCATGGACACCGTGCGGACGGAGGAGATGGGAGCTGTATTTGCTCCGAACATCATAACTGCTGCTGCGGCAAACGCCAGAATACGTCTGTAGTTTTTCATATTGATTCCTTCCTTTCTTCTTCCGCTGTTCTGCGGTGGTAAGCAATGGCAGTAATTTGAATGGGTTCAAAGGGCGGCAGCCCTTGCCGGTGCCGGTGCGGAGCACCGGCTTCATTCTTCCCCTCCCCTCTGGGGAGGGGGCAGGGGTGGGGGCAATCTTTGCACGACTTTTGAAAAGCGGCTGACATTGCAATGTAGGGGATGGTGGATAATTTCAGAACATGTTCTCTTTTCGGTCAGTTGTTCACTGCCTTTTGCTTATTAAACAACGCTCGGCGGAAAAGATTGGAGGAATTTCAGAAATATTTTTGCATTTGTTATAGTGCACAAAAAACGGATTCCATTTTGTACATTTCTGTGAAATTACTGCTTCTCCCAGCCCTCTCTGATCCTCTCAGCCTCTGCCTGCACCATCACTGCCACCGTTTCCTCCGGTGCAAAGAGGGAAGCATAGCTGTAAAACGCCGTACCGCTGACCTGCTCCAGCGATGCACAGAATGCCTCCTGTGCCGAAAGCACCTCCGGATCCGTGCACCACTCCTGTGCACCGGCACCTGCCCACTGATCCGTCAGCCCGATCTTGTACGGGGCAAGCCCGATGATGAGCTTTGCCGCCGATGCCGTTTCTGCCCAGAGCCGAGCCGTTTCCGCAAAGGGACAGGTGCTGTTGGCAAATCCATAGTAGATCTGCGGCACGATGTAGTCACAGAAGCCCTCCTCGCTGCACCAGCGTTCCGTGTCCGCATAGAGCTTGTCATGATTCGTCCCCATGTTCCCCTGCGGACTGATGCCGAACAGGAGGGCGGAGTCCTTTTCTTTGACTGCCCCGTACATTTCACGCACCATTGCACTGCAATTCTCACGCCGCCATTCCCCGAGATCCGCCGCACCGCTTGCCGCAAATGCCGCTGCATCAAAACCGGCATCCTGCGTTGGGTAGAAAAAATCATCAATGTGCACCCCATCCACGTCATACTGCGTCACGATCTCCGATACGCCCTCTGCGATCAGCTGCCGCACCTCCGGATACGCCGGATTGAGGTAGTACAGCGAGCCGGACTGTACCAGAAATGTCCCGTTCTTCTCCCCGTCCCGATACCATTCTCCCAGCACACCGGCATCCTCCCGTGCAAGCCTGTCCGCAGAAGCCGTCCGCATCGGGTTGATCCATGCATGGATCGAAAGCTCCCTTGCATGTGCCTCCTCCGTCATAATGGCAAGGGGATCATAGTCCCCGTCCAGATAGCTGCCGGCAGGGAAGAGGTCGGAATGGTAATAGGCATCCCCGTATGCCCGTACATGCACATAGACTGTATTGATGCCGAATTCTGCACATTTCCCGAATCCCTCCCGAACCGCATTCCGGAATTCTGCTTCGGTCTTTCCCGTCATCCAGTCCCCGTACTGCATGACGGGGATCCAGACCGCATGCACCCTTTCGTAATTCAGCACCCTGTCCTCGCTTTCCTGTACAGCGTCCTTTTTGGGCAGTTCTGCATCCAGATACAAATGAGCTGCCTCCTGTATGTAATATTTCGGCTCCGGCACACTCTCCTCCGTACCGCATCCGCAGAGCAGAACCAAGGCTGCCGCCAGACATGTGAAGATCCGCTTCATGGACAGCCCTCCTTTCTCCTGCATTCTATGCAGAGAACGGCAGGAAAATGCAGTGCTCTTTCCGCATTTGTGTGATAAAACGTGGAAAATCGAAAAAAAGACTTCCCTTTTTGATTCTTTTGTGGTATAATAGAGGTGTATCTGTAAATTCCAACAAAGAAACGGAGTGAATTCCCATGGGAAAAACGCAGAAAAAGAAAACAATGACCCCCACACAGAAGCGGGTGCTGGATGTGATCCTTTCCGCAGCATTGGTCGGTGCGGTCGGTTTCGGCTTTTATCATGTGGCAAGCGGCAGCAGTGCCATTGACCAGACAACTACATATACTCCCACAGCCGATGAAACACAGCCCACGGAGGAAACGACCGAGGAAGCAAAGATCATTTACCAGAATGAAGAATACATGAATCTCGAAGTTTACAACGGTCCCCTCATGCTTGTCAACAATCATGAGCCGTTCCGTGGCTCCGAGGATGATCTTGTCAGCCTGTACGAAGTCAAGCTCGGTGCCGACAGCCACAGCTTTTCCGTCCGTGATGCGGAGCTGTATGTGCGTCAGGTCGCAGCTGATTACCTGATTGAAATGTTCGATGATTTCTTTGAGGAAACCTATGACGACAATCTCCTTGTCATCAGCGGTCACCGTTCCAAGGAAAGACAGCAGGAGCTGTACGAGGAGGATCTCGAACAGACCGGAGAGGACGATTCCGAGCGTGTTGCAAAGGCTGGCTACAGCGAGCATCAGACCGGCTATTGTGTGGATCTTACCCTCCTCGGTGATGAGGAATATGACGGCACCGGCATTTATTCATGGATCGACGAGCATTGCTACGAATACGGCTTCATTCTCCGCTATCCGGAGTCCAAGACCGTGATCACGGAGATCCAGTACGAGCCGTGGCATTACCGCTATGTCGGACAGCCCCACGCCTACTATATGACCAGCGGCAGACTCTGTCTGGAAGAATACATCGAAATACTCCGAGAGTACCCCTATGACGGCGAGCACCTCACCATCACCAACTATGACGGCAAGGTCTATGAGGTGTACTATGTGCCCGCTTCCTCCGATTTTGCAAGCACGATGGTTCCCGTCCCCGGACAGCTCAGTCACAGCGTTTCCGGCAATAATTCCGACGGCTTCATTGTGACCGTTGATACCGGAGAAACCGCAGATCCGCCCGTGATCTCCACCAATACTGCAAGCACCGAGGATACCGCCGCATCCACAGAAGCATCCGACTCCGACGAGGGGGAGGAAGAGTAATCATTCAGAGAATCGTCATAATGCACAAAACCGATACCTGCTTTGTAACGCAGATGTACAAATCAGGAAAATATCTTGCTATTTTTTCAAGAATGTGCTATAATGGATATGATGATGTAAGCACATGTAATTGGGAAATAGAACGAGGGATTTCCGGCGGTCTGCCGGAGTTCTTTCAAAGATAGAAAGTCGGTGATGACGTTTGATTTGTCCGAAGTGCGGAGAAAACAACGATAGTAAATTCACATTCTGTGTCAAGTGCGGCACGCCCCTGAAGGGTGCACCCAAGACCGCACGGCAGGCGGCTCCCAAGCCCGCTGCACCGCAGCAGAAGCCGGCACCTGCAAAGCCGCAGAATCCGCAGGGGACAGCCCAGCCCCAGCAGATGCAGAGGAGCACCATGCCCCAGAATCCGCAGATGATGCAAAACCCTGCACAGCCGCAGATGGGCGTGATGCCCCAGAATCCGCAGATGATGCAAAATCCTGCACAGCCGCAGATGGGCATGATGCCCCAGAATCCGCAGATGGTGCAAAACCCTGCACAGCCGCAGATGGGCGTGATGCCCCAGAATCCGCAGATGATGCAGAATCCTGCACAGCCGCAGATGGGCGTGATGCCCCAGAATCCGCAGATGATGCAGAA
>JAFTQJ010000019.1 GCA_017462785.1 Oscillospiraceae bacterium
AAATTCGGGGAGCTTTCTTCATCAAATGTCAGACACTGCTCTCTGCCAAGATCAATGCATTTCTTTGTAATGACCGTTCCGCCAAAATTCACGCCCACTCTGTGTTCCAGAGAAACAAAGTTCGCACCATAATCGGAATGCCGCAGCTGATAGCAGTGAAGCCCCATAGGAATTTCCGCATCAATATAGCGGTTTTCTGTAAACAGGGCGATCTGCCCCGCAACCTCGATCATCTCAAATTCTTCCTCCGGCAGATATATGAAGCCTGTATTGGATGCATTAAGAAAAAGCCCATAATCCTCCGTATCCACCTCAAGCACCTCCGCTGCAAAGCGGATGCGGTCAAATTCGCTTTCAGGATAGTATTCCTCCGTGCGTTCTCCGCCGAAATAATTGTGCTTTCCGCAGTTGCGACCGATGTCCTCATCAGCCCATTGGTGCTTGAATTCAATTTCGGGATACATTTCCGAAAGCCTTTGCAGAATGACATGGGGAGCAGACCATGCGGTCTGAAACCACAGGCGATTGCTCTGACTATAATCCGTGCTTTTGTCATAGCCATACGCATTCCATTTCGTTCCCCAATTGCCGAGTGACCAGTCGTACCAATTATTTTTGCCGTACTGCTTCATTTCCTTTTCACCAAGCGGACCTCGAAAAATATCCGCAGGCATGGGAGTGATCTTATTGAAGTCCAGCGTTCCGATGCCGAATTCATCCGTCTTGATGGCTTCAAGCATTTCTGTGATCTGTTTCCGGTCACCCTCGTAGGTGATGATATTTGTTACATGATTTGGCATACTTCTCCTCCTCTCCTTCGTCCGGATACAAAAAAACGGCTGAGTTCCATTAAAAACTCAGCCGTTCATCGTCATATCCAGTTCTTCTGTTTGCCCATCCTCTGCCACATGGAACTGATCCGCTTCAGGAATCACCGCCAGCGTTCTTCCATTCTGCCAGCGAACCTGCACATTGCCGCCGTCATCGACCGACACGACCACGCCCACCGTTCCTGCCGGAACAGGATAGGGATCGTTCATGTGATCCAGCTGAATCAGCGTTCCTTTGGGGTACATTTCCTTGTAACGCTGGATCTGTTCTCTGCTTGGAAATCCTCTCATACCATCCCTCCCATCGCCATATCGTCCATTGCAAGGGCTTCTTCCTCCTCAAAGCCGACATCTGTACTCGATTCCTGCATCTCTGTCTGAATCCGCCAGTCGTCGCCGTCATCCCAGAAATGCACCAGAATTCCGCCAAATTCAGCCGTTTGGATCACCCTTTGCTCCAGTGACTCTCCAACGCCGTCTGCTGCCTGACCTTCCCACCAGCTGCGGAATTCCTCAAGCTCTGCCTCGGTGAGATCAGCGGCAATCCGGCAGCACAGCACTCCCATCAGCACGCCGTCCTTTTCCTCGACCATCGGGAACGCCGAAACCACCTTTTCATCAATGCTTGCCGTACCATTGAAATATACCATTAAACCACGGTTTTCTTCCTCCGGTTCTGCAAACTCCTCAATGAATCGGTTGATTTCATCCTTGCAGGCAAGCATTTCAGCATTATTCAACTCCTCATAGTCCATCTCCGAAATCGGCTCGTCCCACGAATATGCCGCTGCATCCAGCTCATGGACAATGTGCAGAGGGGAGAAGAATTTCATTTCCCGTGTGGGCTTGGCTTTCACTCTCAGATCGGGCTGACAGGGGACGTTCAGCACAGAAAAGTCCGCCATCTCGATGTCCTCACGCTGCCGCAGTACAGCTGTCACCGCCGTCATGAGCAGAGCATTCACATCCGTTTCCGTATGCATCAGAAGGTCACTAAGCTGAAAATCCTCCTCACCCTTATGGGCAAGCTCGGCAGCTCTGTCTGCCATTGCCATGATCGTCCTGTGCAGCTGTCGCTCCTCGTTGGTGATTTCATTGTTTTCCAGAATCGCCTTTGCATTCGGAACGAAATGCGAATTCCGAGCGTAGTCATAGCCATCCGCCTCGACCAGCAGTCCATCGCCGGTTTTGGAATCGACAAACAGTAAACAGTGTGCCACGCCCTCCGCCATGTACATCAGATCCCTGTGCTGGGCAATCTCCGGACAGTCCTCCAGCGGGTGATCCCGCATCTGCTGGAAGCGGCTGCCGTACAGCGTGATTACCTTTTCGACCTCAACCTGCACTGTATCATGGCTGTACGCCTTATGGTGCAGAGGACAGTTGAGTTTCAGTTTCTTCATATGCATCTCTCCTTTCTCTGGGCAACAAAAAAAGCTGACTTTCTTGGCATCTCATCATTGTGAGATACCAACAAAATCAGCTT
>JAFTQJ010000002.1 GCA_017462785.1 Oscillospiraceae bacterium
GCCGAAGGCAAGGACAAAAGTTTTTGATCGACCTTTTTTCAAAAAGGTCGCAGGGGTCAAGGGGACGGAGTCCCCTTGTCGCTCACCGCAGTGAGCGAAATCTCCTAATGCCGTCGCTTTTTTCAGGGGTGAATCTTTCAATCAGTCCGGTGGACTGTTTGAAAGAGAGGGGGAGTTTTTTTGCAAAAAACTCCCCCTTACTATTCGCTCGTTCTGTCTTTCCTTTCTGCGAATGCAGAAACAAAATGAATTTTTCAACAAACTGAAAGGACGATGCTTTGACGGCATCGTCCTTTTTTAGATTATTCAATGGGTGTTTCCGGTTCCGAAGTAATTTCTGTGAGATCCTGCGGCTCTGCCGGAATTTCTTCGCTCGTCACAGGGTCGAGGGATTCGCCCTTCATGAGCTTCTCAAAGTCCGGACCATCGATCTTTTCATGCTTGATGAGGTACTGTGCCACCTCATGCAGCTGATCCATATGCTCTGTGAGGATCTCTTCCGCCCTGCGGTAGCCCTCCTCCACATAGGCACGGATCTCTGTGTCGATCTCCGCAGCCACCTGCTCGGAGTAGTTCTTGGTGCTGCCGAAATCTCTGCCAAGGAATACCTCGTTCTGGTCGCTGCCATAGACAACAGGACCCAGATTTTCGCTGAAGCCATAGCGTGTGATCATGCTTCTTGCGGTTGCGGTCGCACGCTCCAGATCGTTGGAAGCACCGGTGGAGATGTCATCAAGGATGAGCTTTTCTGCCACACGTCCGCCGAGGAGCGTTACGATCTCTTCACGCATTTCCATCATGCTGACATAGGATTTGTCATGCTCGGGCAGGGACATGGTGTAGCCGCCAGCCATACCTCTGGGGATGATGGAAATCTGGTGCACCCTATCCTGATGCGGACAATAGTAGGTGCAGACTGCATGACCAGCCTCGTGATAAGCTGTGAGCCTGATTTCCTTTTCGGTCTTGACACGGGACTTCTTCTCGGGACCTGCCACCACCTTGATGGTTGCCTCTTCGATGTCCTCGTTGGTGATCGCCTTTCTGTCGGCTCTTGCAGCCAGCAGTGCGGCTTCATTGGTCAGGTTCGCAAGGTCGGCACCGGTGAAGCCGGCTGTGCCCTTTGCGATATTGGAGAGGTTCACATCGGGAGCAAGGGGCTTGTTCTTGGTGTGCACCTTGAGGATCTCTTCTCTGCCCTTGATGTCCGGATAACCGACCACGATCTGACGGTCGAATCTGCCGGGACGGAGCAGTGCAGGGTCGAGGATGTCACGGCGGTTGGTCGCCGCAATGACGATGACGCTTTCATTGCCCACGAAACCGTCCATTTCTACAAGGAGCTGGTTCAGGGTCTGCTCACGTTCATCATGACCGCCGCCCAGACCTGCACCTCTGTGTCTGCCCACTGCGTCGATCTCGTCAATGAAGATGATGGCAGGAGCGTTTTTCTTTGCGGTTTCAAAGAGGTCACGGACACGGGACGCACCCACGCCGACGAACATTTCCACGAAATCGGAACCGGAGATCGGGAAGAACGGACAGCCTGCCTCACCTGCTACTGCCTTTGCAAGCAGTGTCTTACCGGTACCGGGAGGGCCGAGCAGCAGCACGCCCCTCGGGATCTTTGCACCCATTTCGGTGTATTTGCGGGGATTCTTGAGGAAGTCCACAAGCTCCGCCATTTCAAACTTTTCTTCCTCGGCACCGGCAACATCGGAGAAAGTCACCTTCTGTGCCATGCTCTGATTCTTGACATTCGCCTTGCCGAAGTTATTGAACTTGCCGCCGCCTGCCTGCCGCATCATGAAGATGAACAGCACAATGCCCATGATGAGGATCATAAAGGTGGGCAGGTAGGTGATCAGCCATGAATTGTCTGTGATCTTGAAATAATCCTGCTCCAGCGGTGCATCCGGATTGGCTTTGTTGTATTCCAGTCGGTAATTCTCGGTATCATCAAGGAAGATCTGGACATGGGGCACAACATACTCCATTTCCGTTCCGTCCTTGAGCGTCAGCTCCAGCTCGCCGGAGCCGAGATCCAGCGTGTAATAGCTGACATTCAGGTCATCAAAATGCGAGATGATCTCGGTGTACTCATACTCCTCATTCGGCTTGTTCAGCTTCGGAAGCATGTAGGCAACGAGGAAAATCAGGATCGCTGCAACAAGAAGATAGGCAAAAATACCCCTGCTCTTTTTCGGTGTCAAATCATCCACTCCTTATCCTTATGATCTTTTTTCACGGCATGATGCCGTTTTTTCTGTTTTCTGCATAATAGCTTAGTTTAGCATGCTATCGTGTTATCAGCGTGTGATGCATGTGTTCATTCTGTGATAATCCGCAAAAGCAACATATTGCGGGTGTTTTCGGTGACTGCGGCATGTTCCGCCGCACCAAGTCCCTGCACCCAGAGAAGTCCATCCGCATCGGAGAGATAATGCACCCTGCTCCGCTGTGCCGGCGGTACCTCGGCATTGAGCCATTTTTTGATGGAAATGCGGTGCTCCCGTCCAGCCGTTTTCAGGCTGAGGGAGGGCTGCCGTCCATGCAGTACGGCATTCCTTTTTATTATATCATAGTCAAGCACGGAATTTGCAAACATTGTGTGAATTCTTGCAAATTTTTCCGCTTCCGTCCTCGGAATGACCTCTGCTTCGACAAGAATTCCCTCATAGATGAAATTTTCCCCCAGTTGCAGAGGTTTACAGGGGATCTCCTGCAATGGCTTTTCCAGCCAGAGCACCCCCCTGCTCACATGGGCGGCGGTGCCGGCATACTCCAGCTCCGCAGAGCCGCCGGTTTCCAGCAGTCTGCATACGATGAGGATATTCTGACGGCTGGAAAGCCCACGGGATTCCAGCAGTTTTGCGATGCACCTCCGCTGCATGGCAGGATGGAGCAGATCCAGACCGGTAAGGGAGCCGTCCGGCTGGCGGCACTTTGCATAGCAAAGCTCCGTCTGCTCTGCAAGGAATGCCTCCTCAAGCCGGAGATCCTCCGTCATGGCTGCACATGCCTCCTCTGCGGAGGGATTGCATGCAAGAAGTGCCGGAACTGCGTGGTGCCGGAGGTAATTGCGGCGGTAGGCATCCTGTGCATTGGTGCTGTCGCTGACATAGGAAAGCCCCTGACTGCGGACATATGCCTCGACCTGCGAGCGTGTCACATGCAGAAGGGGGCGGATGAACCGGTCACGCCTGTCCGGAATGCCGCAAAGCCCCTTCAGCCCCGTTCCCCTTGCCAGCCGCATGAGGACGGTTTCGAGCTGGTCGGAGGCGGTATGGGCAGTTGCCACCAGCTCACCGCAGTGCTCTGCAAAGGCAGCATAGCGGCATTCTCTGGCGGCGGTTTCGATGGAAAGGCGGTGCTCCTGTGCATATTCCTGCACATGGCAGGTCACGACAGTCAGGGGAATGCCGAGTTTTTCGCAGAAATCACGGCAGAACTGCTCATCACGCAGGCTTTCCTCCCCACGCAGGCAATGCTGGATATGGATCGCATGCAGGTCGAGGGAAAGCTCCTCACGCAGACTGTAGAGCACATGGAGCAGGCAGATGCTGTCCGCACCGCCGGACAGGGCGGCATCCATGCGGCAGTCCGTCAGGCTGCGTGTCCGCAGAAAGCGGCGGACTTCATCAAGCAGGTGCATCCTGCTTCATCTCCATGGTACTGAAACGTGTGAACTGACCGTCCCAGATGAGGTTGACCGTACCGGTTTCGCCGTGTCGGTTCTTCGCCACAATGCATTCTGCAACATTGGGGGTCTGGCTTTCCTTATTGTAGTAGGCATCACGGTAGAGGAACATCACGATGTCGGCATCCTGCTCGATAGAACCGGATTCACGCAGGTCGGAAAGCATGGGACGCTTGTCAGTACGGCTTTCCGGTCCACGGGAGAGCTGGGAGAGGAGGATGACCGGCACATCCAGCTCCTTTGCCATGATTTTCAGCTGACGGGTGATCTCGGAAACGATCTGCACACGGTTTTCTGTGCGGAGGGTGCTCTGGATCAGACCGAGGTAGTCGATCACGACAAGCCCGAGGTTCTTCATGCGGCGGAGCTTTGCCTTGATCTGCTGGACGGTGATGCTTGCGGTATCGTCGATATAGATGGGCAATCCCTGCAGATAGCTTGCACCTGCGGCAAGACGGAGCCAGTCATCGCCGTCAAGTCTGCCGTTTCGCAGCTTGTTGGAATCGACCTGTGCCTCCGTGGAGAGCAGACGGGAAACGAGCTGTTCACGGGGCATTTCGAGGGAGAAGATGCAGACCTCCCTATCATTATGCCTTGCGACATTGCAGGCGATATTCAGGGCAAATGCAGTCTTACCCATGGCAGGACGTGCTGCAATCAGGATGAGGTCGGATTTATTCAGACCGGAGGTCAGGGTATCGAGGTAGGAGAAGCCGGAACGTGTACCGAGGTACAGCTCACGGTCGGGTCCTGCGATCTGACCGATGTGGTTGTAGGTTTCAGCAACGATCTCCTTGATGGGGGTCAGACCCGTGACATCACGTCCCTGACGGATGTCAAAGATCCGCTGTTCAGCGGCATCCAGCAAAAGGCTTGCATCCGTTTCACCGCCCTGAATGTCGGAAAGGATGCTCCTTGCAGTTTCTGCAAGGACACGGATGTAATATTTATTGGAAACGATCTGGCAGTAGCTTTCAATATTGGAAACCGCCGGCACCATATTGACGAGGTTTGCGAGGTAGTTTCTGCCCTCGGCAGGGGTTTCAAAAATGTGCACTGCCACAGCTTCATTGAGTACCGTGATGACATCCGCCTTGGCACCGGAGGTAAACATCCGTGCCATAATGCTGAACAATGCACGATGCTGGTCAATGTAGAAGCATTCGGGCTTGACCTGTTCCATGACAACGGAAAGCACGTCCGCATCAATGAGCACCGCACCGAGAATGGTCTGCTCTGCCTCCAGACTATAGGGCATTTCAATATCGTGGAAATTCGTAGTTTCAGCCATCCATATCCTCCCTTCCTGCGAAAAAACACCCGTACCACCTCACAGCGGAGAGGTGATACGGAAACCAATTCTTCAGGCTTCAGTCACATCCACCTTCATTTCCGCAGAAATGCCGGTATACAGCTTGATTTCAGCGGTAAAGGTGCCGAAGCTCTTAATATCTGTTTTGAGGCTGATCTTCTTCTTGTCGATCTTGCAGCCGAACTGCTCCTCGATGTGCTGTGCGATCTGTGCACCGGTCACGGAGCCGAACAGTCTGCCGCCCGTGCCTGCCTTGCATGCGATCTTCACGGTCTTGTCATGGAGCTTTTCACGCAGCTCCTGTGCATTCTGCTTGTCCACGTCGATCTTGTGCTGTGCGGAGGACTGCTGACCCTTGAGGTGGTTGAGGTTCTCGGGGGTTGCCTCCACTGCAAGCTTCTTGGGCAGGAGCATGTTTCTTGCGTAGCCGTCCGCTACATTCTTCATCTCGCCCTTTTTGCCGGAGCCTTTGACATCCTGTAAGAAAATTACTTTCATCTTCGTTCGTCCTTTCTCAGTTGGTTTAAAATGGGGAATATGTGCAGCGGAGGGGCACCCCTTGCTGCACAGTATTTTACTTCATATCGGAAATCACCTGTAACAGGCGGATCTTTGCATCCTGTACAGTAATATCCGGAATCTGTGTTGCTGCCATGGTCTGATGACCGCCGCCGCCGAGGTTTTCCATGATCACCTGCACATTCACTGCACCGAGGGAACGTGCGGAGATATAAACCACATGGTTGATCTCATAGATCACGAAAGCGGCATTGACATTCTGGATACTCAGCAGCTCATCGGCTGCCTGCGGTGCGACCAGACGCACATCAGGAACGTCGTCCGGAGCAATGGCGATGGCGTAGCAATCGACGATTTCTGCAGAACCGACAATATCCGTGCGGCTGCGGTAGGCTTCGATCGAGCCGGAAAACAGGCATTTCACCTTGACCGTATCCGCACCGATCTTCCGCAGGTGGGCGGCTGCTTCAAATGTCCGCACACCGGTACGCATGACAAAATTCTTGGTATCGAGCATAATACCCGAAAGCAGACAATCCGCATAGCAGGAGTTGAGCACACCATCAAGCCTGAAGTACTGGATCAGCTCCGTCACCATTTCACAGGCGGAGGAAGCATATGGCTCGTGGTGGAACACCAGTGCATTGTCCACGAAATTCACATTCTTTCTGTGATGGTCGATCACCACCACATTCTGTGCCAGTTTATAGAGCTTTTCACTTTCGAGAATGTCCTTGTTATGGGTATCCACGATAATGAGCAGGGTATGTTCTGTGATGGTTTCCACTGCCTGTGCAGGGGTCAGGAACAGATCACCGCCGATCTCCTCCTCCATCATCGAAACGATCTGGGAAGCGAGGTTTTTCTGCGGATCCATCACGACCGACACGGGCACGCCCAGCAGACGGACTGCACCGGCAAGACCGCAGGCAGAACCGATGGAATCAAGATCACCAAAGCGGTGTCCCATGATGAACACATTCTCACTTCTGAGGATCAGCTCCTGAATCGCACCTGCAATGATACGGGTCTTGGCACGGGATTTCTTCTCCACGCCCTTGGAAACACCGCCGAAGAAGCGGTAGCCGTTCTCCGTCTTGACTGCTGCCTGATCGCCGCCACGTCCGAGAGCCATATCCAGACTCTGTGCGGCGAGCTGTTCGCCCTCCTGTAAGGTTGCGGCACCGTAGCCGACACCGATGGAGAACGTCACACAGTTCTTTTCATCCACACGGATGGCACGGGCTTCGTCAAGAATACGGAACTTTTCCTTGATGATCTTCTCCATGTGCCGTTCCTCGATCACGGCAATGAAGCGGTCATTTTTCAGCCTGCGGAGGATGCCGCTGGTCTGGGAAATAAAGTTTTCCAGCAGCTTTTCCACTGCCACGCTGGTTTCAAGCTTAGCACTTTCCTTGGAATTCTGGATCAGATCCTCGTAATTATCCACAAGGATCAGGAGCACACTCGGACGGCTTGCCTCATATTCCGCTTTCAGCTCAGAAAGCTCGGTCATATCCGACCAGAGGTAAGCGGTCAGCTCCGCATCCCCCTCTTGGTACGGGAGGGAGGAAATGCGGTAGGTGCGTCCGTTCCAGACATAATCCTGCTCCGCTGCGGACGGATCGAAGTGCATGATCTCCAGCAGATTCCTGCCGAACAGATCGGCTCCGCCGATCACCTGCTCTGCAAAGCTGCGGTTATGTGTCAGGAGGATGCCGTTTGCATCAAGCACACACATCCCAAGTGGGAGATTGTGCAGTGCAGAAAGCTCCGTGCGTTCACATTCCTCGTTGAGCTGTGCCGCATAACGGACAAGGTGCTTATTGGAGCGTCCCATGATCACAGCGATCAGCACCGCACAGAGCACGGACGGCAGACTGAACAGCAGCCCATAGGACGTTCCTCTGTATGCCAGCACCACGGACGGGATCAGGGTGAAAATAATCAGAAATACAATGAGTACCCAGAGCAGAACATGCTTTTTGGGCTTCAATCCATTCACCTCCTACACCAGCGGCGGCGGGTCGCCGCTGACGATTTGCCTCCCAACGCCTCCGGCGAAGGTCGGCGGCGGGTCGCCGCTGACAATTTGCCTCCCAACGCCTCCGGCGAAGGTCGGCGGCGGGTCGCCGCTGACAATTTGCCTCCCAACGCCTTCGGCGAAGGTCGGCGGCGGGTCGCCGCTGACGATTGACTGTTTCATTTCAACTACCAACAGCATGATGCTGCTTGAGCAAAGCGAATCAGGCATCATGCGTTCCAGAAACCCGCTTGCGAAACAAGTACTCCCGAAACAAAATCACTGTCAAACACGTCTGCCTGCACGGGCTCCGTGCTGCGTTATATCTCCATGATGATCGGAAGGATCATCGGGCTGCGTTTGGTCTTGCTGTAAATGAAGTCGGATAGTGCATCACGCAGCTTGGTCTTGAGTGAAGTCCATTCACGCAGCTCATAGATCGAGCATTCGCTGAGGGTATGGCACATGAGCTGTCTTGCCGGTGCCATGAGTTCCTCGGCTTCACGCACATAGACAAAGCCACGGGAGATCATATCCGGACCTGCTACGACGGTATTGGTTGCCTTATCAATGCCGACTACAACGATGATCAGACCGTCCTCTGCCAGATGCTTTCTGTCACGCAGAACGATCGAGCCGACATCGCCGACACCCAGACCATCGACAAGCACTCTGCCTGCCGGCACCTGTGAAACCACACGCATATAGCTGCCGTCGGTTTCAATGACATTGCCGATGGAGCCGATAATGACATTCTCGTTCGGAATGCCCATTTCAAGTGCAATATTCCGTGCCTTGACCAGATGCTTGTATTCACCGTGCACGGGGATGAAGTACTTGGGTCTGGTCAGTGCCATCATGAGCTTCAGCTCCTCCTGACAGGCATGACCGGACACATGCACCTCATACATCGCCTCATAAACGACCTCCGCACCGGATTTGAGCAGTTCATTGACCACCTTGGTGACATGCTTCTCATTGCCGGGGATGGGGGTTGCAGAGATGATGATGAAGTCCATCGGTGTAATGTTGACCTTCTTGTGGTCATGCATCGCCATTCTCGTGAGTGCGGACATCGGTTCGCCCTGACTGCCCGTTGTAATGAGCACGATCTGTTCGGGCGGATACTGGTTCATATTCTCGATGTCGATGATGGTATTTTTCGGAACCTCCAGATAACCCAGTTCCAGTGCAGTCGTGATGACATTGATCATGCTTCTGCCCAGAACAGCGACCTTTCTGCCGGTCTTGGCGGCAAGGTTGATGATCTGCTGGACACGGTGGATATTGGAGGAGAAGGTTGCAATGATGATGCGGCGGTTTCCAGCCTTGGTAAAGAGCTTATCGAAGGACTCGCCGACCTTGTGCTCGGACTGGGTATAGCCCGGACGCTCGGCATTGGTGGAATCGGACATGAGGGCAAGTACGCCTCTGCTGCCCAGCTCGCCGAATCTTGCGAGATCAATGGGTCCGCCGTCGATGGGGGTAAAGTCCACCTTGAAGTCACCGGTATGCACCAGAACGCCGGCAGGTGTATGGATCGCCATACCCATTGCACCGGGGATGGAGTGGTTGACATTGATGAATTCGACCGCCATACAGCCCATTTTGATGGTCTTGCGGGATTCCATGACATTCAGGGAAACCTTGTTGAGGATGCCGTGCTCTTCGAGCTTATGCTTGATCAGACCGATCGCCATGCCGGAGCCGTAAACGGGGGCATTGACCTTTTTGAGCAGGTAGGCAAGACCGCCGATATGGTCCTCGTGTCCGTGGGTAATGACGATACCACGGAGCTTGTCGGCATTGCGTTCCACATAGGTGAAGTCGGGCAGCACGATGTCCACGCCGGGCATTTCAGAATCGGGGAAAGCAAGGCCGCAGTCGAGAATGAACATATCATTGCAGCACTCGAACACGGTCATATTCTTGCCGATCTCGTTCAGACCGCCCAGCGGAATGATACGGATGGGCGTGCGGTGCTGTTCACGCTTCTTGGGGGTCTGCAGCGAAGCAGATTTCTGTGTATACTGCGGATTCTGTGCATGCGGTGCAGAATTCTTCTTGGTGTGGTGGTTTCTGCCCTGCTGATGACCACGGTGGGCAGGATGACGTACAGTGAATTTTTTTCTCTTGGGATCGCTCTGTTTGTTGTTGTTCATGTTACCTCTCTTTATTATGACATGCAAATGAACGGGCATACTCCGCCCCATAAAAACAGCTTTCCGAGATCGTACAGCATGTACGGAATTTCCGTTCAGTGGAAAGCTAACGCAGAAGCTGCGTGGGACTGCGGTCAATGCAGGAGCCGCAGAAACGGATGGAGCAGGGGTGGAATGGAATCAGTCATTTGCTCTTTTGGATGCTCCTGCATGTGCAGGAGCAGCGGTTAAGTAGGAGATGCCGCAGCACCTCTGTATTTTCAGGCATGCGTGCCGGAATATCGGGATGACGGACGACCCTCCGCTGACAGCGGAAGCGTATACATACTATCATTATATTAGAATTTTCCCTTTTTGTCAAGTATACGGGAGGGGCATTTCAGAGAATTGGTGAGATTGGATAAAAAGGAAGCGTTTTGCAGATGGTTTCTGCACATGGGGCAGGAGGGGGGATCACAGTCCCCTCCGACCTTACTCCAGCCCCAACCGGAGCTTTTGTTCCCAGAAACCGCAAAGCTCGGCGGCAGCTTCAGCGGAACGGGCATGGGCAAGCATGCGGAGCCTGCCACGATAATCGGGCAGTTCGATCCGGACACAGCTGTCGGGGTTGCTGCGGCGGAGCTTTTCCACAGCCTGCGGACTCAGGGATGTGGAAATCTCCCTCCTTGCCGTGTACATCTTTGGCAAAAGTTCTGCAAGCTGCACCGGACGCATCCCCCTCTGCTCCATAATATGCAGGATATGGGCAAAAAGGAGCACACCATCCGTGCAGACACCCTGCTCTGCATACAGCTTTGCCGCACTCGGGGACACCTTGGATGTGAACAGCCGCAGGATCCTGCCGCCCACACGGGCTGCAAATTCCTCCGCTGCAGGATGGAAATCCGCTGGAAGTGCCAGTGCTCCGCCCCTTTCACGGAAGGACAGGAGCGAGAGCAGGAGGAGCTGTTCATGCCGGAGCATGCCCGATTCCTGCGAAAAAAGGCTTGCCTGCGTGCCATCCTCCGAGAGATTGAGCACAAGCCGCATACCCGTACCGCCGCCGAAGATCCGCTGTGCAGCTTCACGCAGCAGGGGATCGCCGCAGCAGATTTCCACAGTGTATTCCGGTTTGTGGAAAATGCTCCTGCACTCCGTTTCCCACAGAGCAGAAAGTGCGTGGGCATCCAGCAGTTTTCCACAGGGCACGATCCTTGTGGAAAGCCGGCTCTCCATCGCCTGCCGTACCCTTCGCCGCTGCACATCGGACAGGGGCAGTCCGTCCGCACAGACGGCTCTGAGCTGCGGCACAGAATCCCCCTGCACCCACAGGACTGCATCGCACTGCACGGCTTTTGCAGCATGCAGAAGCTGCGGAAGAGCACAGTGTCCCATCTGCCAGACCTGTGCACCCTGCGATGCCGCACCGGCGGCGGCAGCAGCGGCGAGGTGCTCCCAATCCTTTGCAGCATAGCCCACAGCGATCCTCTCCCCGACTGCGGTCAGGGCGGCACCGGCAGAAAGGGCAGTTTCGGGCGTATTCCAGCGTGGAAGTCCCTCATGGATGCCGTCCTCTTCGCTGATGATGGGGCGGCGGCAAACGGGTTTTTGCAGATGCACAGCGGCGATTTCCCCCTCTGCGATCGCCGCCCCCTCAAGCTGTACTTCACGGTCAATCAGAGCATGGGGAGCAATGACGCAGTTTTGCAGGACGGCTCCTGCACCGACCTGCACACCGTCCCCGAGGATGCAGCCGGAGATCCTTGCATGCTCCCCGATCACGCAGTCATGACCGATGACGGAATCCTCCGAAATCGCAGCATTTTTGCCGATCCGCACACCCTGACCGAGGCGGAAGGATGCCATACGGCTGTCTGAGAGCAGTTCCTCCTGCATACTCCGGTACTCCTGCGGTGATGCCGGTGCACGGAATACCGAGAGCACGGCGGTCACGGTCTGCTCCGGCACGGCAATGCCGGTTCCTGCCGGATGCAGCTGTGCATGGGTGGGGGAACCATCCGGATGGAGGAGCCGCACGGGGGCATGCTCACAGAGGGAAAGCAGCTCCCCCATGTCCCACTCCGGCAGACAGAGCCGCCGCAGGACAAGGGTCGGGGCAGAGAGCTTCACCCCTGCGGCATCCTCTGCAAAATGCAGAGAGGTGTGCAGGGGGAGGGTTCCGACAAACGCCCTCACCTGCTCATCCGCCCCGATGAGCGTGACCTCCGGAATCTGGGAACGTTCCAGAAACCGCAGAATATGGGCAATCAGCGGAATATTACAATAGGGAAGCACGGCTTCGGGAAGGTGCTGCATGGGGGAAAACGCCGCCCTTTGGTCACAGAACAGAATGACATTCATGGGGATACCGCCTTTCGTATAACATAATACCGAAATGAGTATGGACGGCATTTCCCCATCCTATGCAAAAAAATGCTGCTGCACATTTCTGTGCAGCAGCATGCAGAGATTATACAGGAAGCTTGTCGATCACCTTGATGGTGAATTTGAGGATATTGAGTCCGTCGGAAGCGGTGGGCTTGCCGTCCTGATCCACGTCTGCATTGAGTGAACCCTGTTCGCTCAGGCTCTCGCCGCACATCAGGTTCTTGTTCAGCGTCAGAACATCCGCAATGCTGACCTTGCCGTCCTCGTTGGTATCACCATAGAGAATATCGCCGTTCTCGGTGGTTTCTGTGTTTTCATCCGTACCGGAGCCGCCGCCGATGCTGCCGTAAACGATGCCGCAGCCGACAGTACTCATGTACAGTGCACCGTACTCGTTCATATCACCAACGATGAAGTTGCCGTTGCCGGTACCGCCGTAGAGGTGGGAATCATTGATCAGCTCCCATGTCTTGCCGGTGTCGTTGGAACGATAGATGCCCTCTGCATCGCCCTCTGTGGGCTTGCCGTAGATGTACAGAGCATTCGGGCTTTTTGCATCCTTCGGAGCACCGAAACCAACGGTCTTGCAGTAGAATACATCCAGCTTCTCAACGGTCGGTGTGCCGGTGTTTGCATTTGTCACATGGTACATGCCGTTCCAGCCTGCACCCAGCACCAGCTCGCCCTCGCCCATATAAGCGATTCTTGCCGCACTGTCGCACTGGTCATACATGCAGATCTCAGTGGGTGTGAAGGTCTTGCCGCCGTCCGTGCTCACGCAGAATACATACTTTGCGTCATCAATGGTCGGCTCGGGCTTGGAATAGTGCCAGGAGGAATTGAAGTAGGTCGCATATGCATAAACCACATCCGGATTCTCCGGCTCTACATACAGATAGGTGGGCTTGGAACCGTAGGTAGTCGGAATGCCGTCACAGCCGGTCCATGTCTGACCGAAGTCATCGGAATAGCTGATGCTGCCGTCATCCTTGCTGCCCTTGAAGAAGCGGTAGGTGTCCTCGTCAATCTGTGTAATGGCTGCCTTGCCGCCGGGGGAATTCGCCATCTTTTCCCATGTCTTGCCGCCGTCAAGTGTATAGAAGCCGCCTGCAACGTCATTCTGGTTCTCTGCAATACGGATCATCACGTCCGGATTCTGCGGACAATATGCGATTGCTCCGGTACTGCCCATGTTCGGGTAGTGCTGTGTGATGGTGGTGTCCGCCTTGTGCTCAAAGCCGTCATAGTCACCGATCGCAGAGAAATTGCTGCCGCCGGGCACGCTGATAAAGTCAAGAGCAACGACTTCCTCGATGCCGTCCGGATGGAAGTAATAAACGGGAAGCTCATCCCAGATATTGTCACATGCAAATACGCCGTTGCCGGATACGAGCAGGATCCTGTCGGGATCTCTCGGGTCGATGGAGATCGTGCCGCACCAGTGGATCGCCTTGTTGCGGATCCAGTCAAAGCCGCCGTCCTGCAGATAATCTGCCTGAAGCGGACCGCCCCATGTGGTTTCATTGCCGGGGGTCACGGATTCCCATGTTGCACCGCCGTCAGTGGAACGGTAGAACTGGTCGCCCCAGCATACCTTATCATCTGCCCATGCATCCTTGTACCAGAGCTGGGAGGACCATACGCCGCAGGTGGTTGCTACGAGCTTATTGGCATCGTTCGGGTCGCTGTTACAGCCGCCGAAGCTGTTGCCGGTCGGGGAAATGTCCGTTACTTCGCCTGTTTTGGTGTTGTATCTGTAAATGCCGCCGCCGGTGCCGTTGAAGATCAGACCGCCGACATAGCTGATGAGCAGATTGCCGTCCGCATCCTTGTTGATGCGTGCCGGATATGCCTCGGTGGGGAGCTTGTCGCTCAGCGGCTCCCAGTTATCCTTGCCCACGTCTGCAACATAGATATTCGCACCGATGCCCACTTCGGACACGCCCACATAGACCTTGCCCTCATGGATGGCTACGGTACCGATACCGTTGACCTTGCTGTAATCCTCGCCCTGTGTGGTCTTTTCCACAACGGTGCCCCATGTCGGCCAGTTGATCTCATTGGTGAACAGACCGAGGTCATTGAAGCTGTCCACATAGCCCCATGTTTCGCCGCCGTCGGTACTCATGATCAGACCGTCCGTATCACCGCCGCAGTAGATCACATCCGGATTCTCGGGGTCAACTGCGATCGGCTCGCCGCACTGTCTGCCGGCACCGTTGCCGTGTACCTTGATGAGGTCTGTGACCTCGTATTCTGTGAAGCTTTTGCCGCCGTCAGTGGACTTGAGGATCGCAGTTCTCTCGCCGCTGAAATACGCACAGCCCACCAGCAGATAGATGGTATCATCATCGGTCGGGTCGATGCACATACCGTCCACGCTCAGGTAGCCTCTGTCCTCATCGTTGATGAATGCAAGCATCTGCACCCATTCTTTCTTTTCGTAGTCATAACGGTACGCACCGCCTACGTCGGTTCTTGCGTACATGGCTTTCTGACCGGTGATGATGCCGGATACGAAGCCGCCGCCGCCGATTCTGACTGTTCCCCATTCGTACTCACTTACTGCGGATTTTGCGGTTTCAGCGGATACGCTGATACCCATTCCGCTGCACAGCATTGCCGCACTGACAATCGCTGCACATGCTCTCTTCCACATTCTCATAATACATCTCTCTTTCTGAAGGTGTTCGGGCAAATGCCAGCTCCTCTGCACGGAGGATGCTGTACATTTTTTTACGCTCCGAAATATTTTCCTCTTTTATAACTAATATTTTACCGCTTTCCAAGGTAAAAAAAAACACATTTTTCCTAACTATTTTTGAATATACTGTGAATGTACCCAAAAGCCCCGACACAGGATCGGGGCTTTTGCGGTTTTCAGGATAAAGGTTCTATTTTCAGGGAGATTGGTACAATCGGAGATCACCCGATCCCGAGCACACGTTTGAGCATGCCGAGCACGTCCGCCTGTGTCAGAGTGCCGTCGCCGTCAAAGTCCAGATAACCCAGCTCCGTGCTTCTTGCGTTCTGGAGTGCGGGGAGGGGGGCACCGGCGAGGAGATTCCTGTTCAGGGCAAGCACGTCAGCGATGGAGAGGGTGCCGTCGGAATTAATATCACCGTAGGGATGCTCGGGTGTGGGAACGCAGGGCAGACCATGGTAGGTAACCATGGAAATCTGGTCGCCCACCTGTACGCCCGTCCAGTCCATATCCATCTGCTCATAGCCACGTCCGCTGAGCATATAATCCATCCGGTATGTAACCTGCTCACCATCCGATGCAGTCAGCTGCAGAACTGCGAGATCGGAGTCGATCGCTGTTACAGTGTAGGTGCTTTCAAGCTGTTTTGCAAAAATGGAGCCGGTCTGGGTAATGCGGCATCCGCTGTTGGTGAAGGCTTCGTCCAGCCAGAACTGAAGCGAATTGGTCGCTTCCATTGCTGTCGTCATTTTCCAGCCCTCGATCTGCACCACATCACCGTATCTGAGTGCTTTTCCGTTCGCTGTGACTGCATCATGCTGCAAATAATAGGTGTATATTCCGGCAGCATCCTTGAGTACGACATCGCCCGTTTCACAAACTGCAACGACAACATATTCATTTGCGGGAAGTACATCTGCTTCGATGGAAACAGGAACAGCCGGTCTGCCCTCCTCATCGAGCATAAAGGTCACACGCTCGCCTTCCTGTGCTTCCAGCACCTCGGAATTGTAGATCTCCCAGCCATACCGTGTCACATAATAGCTGAATCCTGCGGCATTGCCGTCCGCATCCGTCAGATCAAGGTGGTAGCCGTTGTTTTCTGTCACGGTATAGGTTTTGGTGCCGTAAAGGTCTGCGGCACTGCCGGCATTCACGATCCTGCCGTTCTGAGGGATACAAAGCTGAGCAGGAGAAGTTTCAGCGATGCTGTTAATATCCACCATCAGCACATCGCCGCATTCCGGTGTTTCTGTCGTTTCACCATAATGGAACATGCTGTATTCGTCGAAACCACGGACTTCCGAGCCGTCGCACAACGCCAGTCCGGGTCCGATCACGATGACCGGTACTGTTACATATCCCGTATGTACCACAGTTTCCGGCAGCTCCGGAATCGTGCCGTCGCCCTTGGTATGCGACAGCGGCACATAGGGTCTGTCGTATTCATATTTAGGATTCAGGACAAACGAGAGGGTGTCGCCGACCTCCGGATCATCCAGTGTATAGGGGGATTCATAACCATTCAGTACAATGGGACTGTAAAATACCCGATCACCGGTTTCCTTGCTGATGAGCACAAGCTCGCCCGTGGGTTCATAGATCCGCACTACCACATAGTCCATTCGTTCGGGATAGAGTTCCTCCATTGTGCCGATAACCGTAAAAGAGCTGGTTTCAGAATATTCAAAATAGCTCGTATCCCCCTTATCGCCGAAATGTCCAAGCTCCACAGCCACATCCACAATATCTCCGACCTGCGGCTCTGCGGATTCCTCGTCCAGATACAGCTCCATTTCCTCCGCTGTGACCTTGTAGACGCTGCTTTTATCCCAACCGTGGTAGTCGAGCAGCAGATAGGACTCAGCTGTTGCTCCATCCTCTGCATAATCAATGCTGATGACACAGAAATTACCGCCGTATGCTGCACTGACCGGCATTGCCATTGCCGGAACAGCGGCTGTCATCATACTGATCGCCGCCAACATTGCCATGATCTTCTTTTTCATACTGATGACCTCGCTTTCATTTGATTCATTCATTTCTTCATGTCTCAATGATACCATAAAATCCCAATGATGTCAATATGCGAAGTCCACGTTTTTTCACAGATTTTTTTGTGCACCTGATACAAATCAATTTTCTGCCGTTCCGAGCACCTGTGCCCAGGAAAGCGGACTGCCGCTGCCCTTTGCGGCGGCGTAGGTGAGGACGGCGGCGGCATCGAGGGCATTGACCGCACTGTCGGCATTGACATCGGCGGAGAAGCTCACAGCCCTTGCCATGCCTGCCCCGTTTTCTGCGGCATTTACAAGAAGTTCTGCGGCATCTGCGGCATTCACTGTGCCGTCACCGCTGACATCTCCGATACGCTGCATGGACTTCGGGAACATCGGCACGCCCTTGTAGGTATACATCGTCACCTTGTCGCCGGCATCGGGCTTTGTCCAGTCGATGCCGTCCGGCTGGATGTGCAGGGAATGGGACATCAGACATGTGCCGAGAACAAAGTCCACCGGATATTCATACAGCGTTTCTGCACCCCTGATCTGCACGAAGCTTTCCGCACCGTCCTTCTCCGGCGGTGCAGTCAGCAACGTAAATTCCGCTGTTTCCTCTGCATCGAATACGGAGCCTTCAATCCGAATGCTCTCCGGCTCTGACAGCAGGATATCATTCGTTCCCCAGATACAAGTGAAAGCATAGTCCCCTGCCAATGTGAAAATATCGCCATAGGACAGCGGTGTGCCGCCGTATGCCAGATACGGTTCGAGCTGATCCGCACGAAGCTGGTAGACAGCGGTCGGAGACTCGCTGCGGATGATGATATAGCTCTGCGGAGCTTCCGGATCATCCACGCCGATGACGGCGAATTCCGCTCTGGAATGCAAGTACATCGGATCGGTCGGGATGATGGGATTGCCGTTCCAGTTGTGCATGAATGCAATGGTGTCCCCCGCCTGTGCGTCAAGCACCAGCTCGGAATTGTAAAGTTCAAAACCATTGCTAGCCTGCAGATGATAGCTATAGCTTTTTTCTTCTCCAAGCTCGGTGGTCAGGCTCAGGGAGGTGCCCGTATTTTCCGTCACAGTATAATATGCGTAGCCGTACACCTCGCCGGCAGTACCGAGGCGTTCGATGTGCTCAATGTCGGGCAGAAGAGCAGGGTAAATTTCTGCAATACCGCCGCAGAGTTTCAGCTCAACCACATCACCCGGATAGAGGCGGTCACCGTCACTGTCCATGGTACCATCAAAATGGCAGGGACCCTCACCGGAAATGTTGATCAGATCCGGTCCGATGATAATGCCGGTCACTGTCCAAGGAGTCTTCCAATCATCGACTTCATTTTCATTTGCCGGAAAGACTGCCAGACCATCATTTCCGGTCGTCTGCACTTCCGTGATCAGATCATCGGTCGGTTCCTCCCACGAAAGGGCGGATGCTGTGCATACAGGCACAGCGGACAGTGTACATGCCAGCGTAGTCAGAATTGCCATGATCTTCTTTTTCATACTGATGACCTCACTTTCATAAAATATGTATTTTTCTCTTCTCACATTTTTCTGCTGAATTTTGCGTACTACAGTCAGTTTTCTGCCGTTCCGAGCACCTGTACCCAGGAAAGCGGACTGCCGCTGCCCTTTGCGGCGGCGTAGGTGAGGACGGCGGCGGCATCTGCTGCGGTAAGAGCTCCGTCTGCATCGACATCCACGGAGAAACCTACTGCAACCACATCCCCTGCACCAATTTCAGCGGCTGCACTGAGCATCTGTGCGGCATCGTTTGCATCCACAACATCATCACGGGTCATGTCACCAAGACGCTGCAGGTCAAACGGCAGCATCGGAATTCCTTCGTACAGCAGCATGGTCACTTTATCACCGTTGTCAACATCGTTCCAGTCAAAGCCGTCCGGCTGGAAACAATCGGTGCCGTTCAAAAGTCCGGAACCTGTGATGAAATCCACAGTGTACTCGATCTGCTGTGTGCCGTTTGTCAGGGTCAGCATTGTGTTGGTATCGCTTTTGTCGGAAACATAGTAAGTTTCTGTCACCTTTTGGTCAAACACGGAGCCATCCTTTACAACGGTGCATCGTTCCTCGCTGATACCGCCCATGCCGTTCGTGCCAACAATATTGGTGACATAGAATTCACCAGTGAAACTGCAAAGATCACCGTAGGCAAGCGGTGCCTCACCTTCCGGCAGGCAGGCATTCAGAGCGGAAGCATCCACAGAAAAATTACTCATACCCAGAGAACCAACGGAGTAAAAACCGACTACATAGCATTCCGGTGCTTCAATGCTGTCCACGCCGAGGATCACCATTTTTACGCTCTGCTGTGCTGAAACAGTCAGCGGTACAGATGCGGTCATACTGATAAGTGCTGTCAAAGCTGCAAATACTTTCTTTTTCATCATAACGATCTCCTCCTTATATGTTGGGTCAAGTCCGGCGGAACGGCTCTCCTGCGAACAATTCCATTGACTCTACTTATATAACAGCGGCGGACGGAAAAGATTGGATGTTTTTCTGCAAATTGTAGAAATGCATAAATCAGGTACATATTATATGGTAAATATGCACAATGCCATCCGGAAAATTTTCAGAAGAACGGGCAAATGTCTACATTTTGTATATATCACAAAAATTTCATCAAAAAAACAGTGACAAAACCGGAAAAGTGTGGTATAATGGTAACGATTTGAGCCACGAATTTCACAGATGCTGAAAAAAGGAGTCAATATGGCAAACAGAAGAAACCGCCGCAGAAGCGGAAACGGAATTTATATTTTATCCCTGATCGTGATTGCAGGTGTGCTGGTTTTTGCGGTTTCACTGATCGTCCGCAAGCAGGGTGAAAGCACCTTGGAGGTATCCGCCCCCCCGCAGACCACCGAACCCGTGCAGAGCCTCATCATGCAGACACAGCCGACGGTGCAGACGGAGGAAACGCAGACGACCGCCTCCATTCCGGTGGAAACCGTGCAGAGCACACAGGCATCGGAAACCACACAGACGCAGGTCTCAGCCGGCACGGCGTACGGGCATATCTATCTCCGTGTGAATCATGAAAAACAGCTCACACCGCCGGAGGGCTTCGGTGCGGACACGACCTACCGCATCAGCGACGACAACACCGCCTATGTGGATGAGAACAATATGCTGATCGGTCTGGAAAAGGGCGAATGCGTCCTGATTGCGGAAAGCGGCGGCAAAACCGCAGAAATTCCGGTCACGGTGCGTGAACTGACGGTGGAAAACGGCTGCACCTATGTGGACGGCATTCTGGTAGCGAACAAGAGCTACAGCCTACCGAGGGAATATGACCCCGGTCTGCTGCCGGTGACAAAGGAAGCATTTGAAAAGCTTTCTGCGGATGCGGCAAAGGAGGGGCTGAACATCGTCATCGGCTCGGACTACCGCACCTATGATTTTCAGGAAGAATGCTATATCAGCATGGTCAACGGCTACAGCAAGGAATATGCCGACCAGTATTCCGCACGTCCGGGGCATTCGGAGCATCAGACGGGCTACACGATCGACTGCAACAGCATCGACAACTCATTCGCTGACACACCGGAGGGCAAATGGCTGAAGGAACACTGCTGGGAATACGGCTTCATCATCCGTTATCTGGAGGACAAGGAGGATATCACGGGCTATGCCTATGAATCGTGGCATATCCGCTATGTGGGCGTGGAGCATGCCAAGGAGATCTGGGAGCAGGGTATCTGTCTGGAGGAATATCTGGACATCGACTCGGCATATCAGGAATAATACGAATCCCCTTCTGCGTGGAGCAGGAGGGGACATTTTTTCCAATATTTTTCCGCCGGCGTTGTTATATAAGTGATACCAATCATTCCACAAAGGAGCCGATCACAATGAAACAACACATCACCGCAGTCATTACCGCAGCAATCCTCCTGCTGGATCCCCTCCCTGCTGAGGCATACCAAACATTTTCCTACACCGAAACCCGCTACGGCGAGCTGGAGATCACCATAGACAAGGGAAGATTCGGCGGCTTTCTGCTCGTGACGGACGGCAGTGCAGAACAGGAAACGCTGGCGGCAGTCAAGGGCGTATCCAGCGTGATTCCCCTGACGGGCGATAATTATTCCAGCTATGAATACACCCGAAACACGGTGAACGGCTTCAGCCGTTACGGGGATCGTGCCGTCCTCTGGCTGGTGTTCCTCAAACCGGCTTATACAGAGATCCTGATGGAGTACGCACAGGACTACACGATCCTCATCGACGGTGCACTCGATGCCCTCTGCCTTGATTACACCGATTACAGCACCGGTTACTGGAACGGCGGTCTGCACACGAGCTATTTCGGCATGACAGCGGACGAGGAACGGCTCATGCAGCAGCTGGAGGTGGAGGAACGTGCTGCGGCATGCTATGCGGCATGGCGTGAGGAGCTGGAGACTTGGGAAGCCGCTGTATCAGCGGAGGAAATGGCACGTCCGCAGTACCTCAAGGCACGGAAGGAAGCCGGCATCCTGTCGGAATACGAAATGACACAGGTGGGGGAAAGCTATGCCGAGGAGATGGAAGAGCTGTATTCCGATGCGGATTCCGTCCGGTGTACGCTGGATTTCACGTTCGATGAAACGAAGCGGCGGTTTGACGGCGTTTCGGTGTGGGGATATATCGGAGACTGCAATCTCGATGATAAGGTGGACGCACAGGATGCCGCTGCACTGCTCTCCTTTGCCGCCGCAGACGGGGCGGGCAGCGGATTCCTCTTCACCTCCGAACAGCTGGATGCTGCGGATGTCAACCGCAACGGGGTCATCAATGCCTCGGATGCAAGCATCATCCTCCGCTATGCCGCCGGCACGGGTGCGGAGTCCGTTGAGGCGATTTTTCAGTATTGGAAATAAGAGCAGCTCCGTTTCCGGAGCTGCTCAGCTTGTCGAAAAATTCATTTTGTTTCTGCATTCGCAGAAAGGAAAGACAGAATGAGCGAACAGTAAGGGGGAGTTTTTTGCAAAAAA
>JAFTQJ010000020.1 GCA_017462785.1 Oscillospiraceae bacterium
AGGTTCAAAGGGCTTTGCCCTTTGGCGGGTGGAGGGTACGCAGTACCCTCCAAACATAGCCCCTCCCCTCGGGGAGGGGTTGGGGTGGGGGCAGTTACAGGATGCCCAACCCTAAGAAAAAGGACTTTTTCTACAAGCTGAGGACTGCATGGGAGATGCAGTCCTTTGTTTGTCAAAAAAGTCTTTTTCTGGGGTAGCACCCCAAAGATTGCCCCTACATCACCCCCTCGCCCCAAACCACCGCATTGACATTTCCCCCTTTCCATTGTATAATAGAAAATAGCTCCCATGGAGCCAGAAAATCAACAGAATGGAGAAATCAAAATGATCAGAGAACTTATGCACGATCCGGTTTTCCTTGCCTGTGCCTCCGAGGATGCCACCGCAGAGGATGCCGGAACCGTGAAAGACCTGCTCGATACACTGACCGCCCATCATGAACGCTGTGTCGGAATGGCTGCCAATATGATCGGCGTGCGGAAACGTGTGATCGCATTTGTCTGCGAGGACGGCACCTATATGACCATGCTCAACCCCGTCATTCTGAAAAAGGAAAAGCCCTATGATACAGAGGAATCCTGTCTTTCCCTCCTCGGCGGTCCCCGTCCTTGCCGCCGTTGGAAAAAGATCCGTGTGCAGTACCATACACCCGAGATGAAGCTCCGCATCCGTACCTTTGAGGGCTGGACGGCACAGATCATCCAGCACGAGATCGACCACTGCAGCGGCGTGCTGATATAAAAAGCAGTCCGCACATCGGCGGACTGCTCTTTTTGTATCTGTTCTTCTTACAGCAGGGACTGGTACAGTGCTGTGATCTCCTCCACGGAGGTGTCCTTCGGATTGCCCGGACGGCATGCATCCGCATAAGCGGACTCTGCGAGGAACGGAACATCCTCCGGCTTGACGATCTCCTTCAGATCTGCCGGAATACCCACATCCTGCGAAAGCTGCTTTACTGCATCCACAGCCGCCTTGCGGTACTCCTCAACGGACATATTTTCTGTGCCCTCAACGCCCATTGCAGCAGCGATGTACTTGTACTTATCGCCCGTTGCCTCTGCGTTGTACTCCATGACAGTCGGCAGAATGATAGCATTTGCCACGCCATGCGGTGTGTCATAAACTGCACCCAGCGGATGAGCCATGGAATGCACGATGCCCAGACCAACATTGGAGAAGCCCATGCCGGCAATGTACTGACCAAGAGCCATGCCCTCTCTGCCCTCGGGGGTGTTGTCTACCGCACCACGCAGGGATGCTGCGATGATCTCGATCGCCTTGAGGTGGAACATGTCAGTCATTGTCCAAGCCGCTTTGGTAGTGAAGCCCTCAATCGCATGGGTGAGAGCGTCCATGCCGGTTGCAGCGGTCAGACCCTTGGGCATGGTAGCCATCATATCGGGGTCAACGAATGCCACGATCGGAATGTCATGGGTATCCACACAAACCATCTTACGGTTCTTTTCCTCGTCAGTGATGACGTAGTTGATCGTTACCTCTGCGGCAGTACCGGCAGTTGTGGGAACTGCAAGGATCGGAACGCAGGGATTCTTTGTGGGAGCAACGCCCTCCAGACTTCTGACATCGGCAAATTCAGGGTTGGTAATGATAATGCCGACAGCCTTAGCGGTATCCATTGCGGAGCCGCCGCCAACAGCGATGATGCAGTCCGCACCGGAAGCCTTGAACGCCTCCACGCCGTCCTGCACGTTCTTAATGGACGGATTGGGCTTGATCTCGGAGAAAACTGCATAGGGGATGCTTTCTGCATCCAGCAGATCAGTGACCTTAGCGGTCACACCGAATTTGATGAGATCGGGGTCGGAGCAGACAAAAGCCTTCTGGAAACCTCTGCCCTTTACCTCTGTGATAATATCAGTGATCGCACCCGCACCGTGGTAGGATGTGCCGTTCAAAACAATTCTCTGTGCCATAGGGAACAACTTCCTTTCTGTTTAAGTTGGTTATATTATAGCATGTTTTTCTGTATTTGTCAATGAAATTTGTGTGAATTGATACAGCACGTTTGATACGGACAGCAAAAAAATCCGCCCCGAAAACGGGACGGATCCTGTAGTCTGTAATTGACCGGAAATGGAAGAGAGGTTATCTCTTGGAGAACTGCGGTGCACGGCGAGCAGCCTTGAGACCGTACTTCTTTCTTTCCTTCATTCTGGGGTCACGGGTCAGGAAGCCAGCAGCCTTCAGAGCCGGACGCAGCTCAGCATCGAACTGAAGCAGTGCACGGGAGATGCCGTGACGGATCGCACCAGCCTGACCGGTAACGCCGCCGCCCTCAACTGTGCAGATTACATCGAACTTCTCAGTTGTATCTGTCAGAGCCAGAGGCTGACGAACGATGAGCTTCAGAGTCTCAAGACCGAAGTAGTCATCAATGCTTCTGCCGTTGATTGTGATATTGCCAGTACCCGGAACGAGTCTTACTCTGGATACGGAATGCTTTCTTCTGCCTGTACCATAGTGGTATGCTACCTTAGGTTCGTACATATCGTGCTGCCTCCTTGATTAAAATTCAACAACTTCGGGCTTCTGTGCTGCATGCTTGTGCTCTGCACCCTTGAAAGTACGCAGACGCTTGATCTGTGCACTGCCCTGTGCTGTGTGGGGAATCATACCTGTAACTGCAATTGTCATTGCCTTCTCGGGCTTCTCAGCCATCAGCTTCTTGTAGGAAACTTCCTTCAGACCGCCGATCCAGCCAGTGTGCCAGTAGAACTTCTTCTGCTCCAGCTTCTTGCCGGTCAGGATAGCCTTCTCACAGTTGATGATGATTACATGGTCGCCACAGTCAACATGGGGTGCGAATGTGGGCTTGTGCTTGCCTCTCAGGATATGAGCTGCCTTTGCTGCAACACGGCCAAGCGGCTTGTCCGTTGCATCTAAAATATACCAGTTGCGGCTGATTTCGCCAGCCTTCGGCATGGTTGTAGACATAATCTTTTCCTCCGTTTTTTTATTAGGTATTCCATTCATCGTGCATTGCGGATGGCAAGGAACGGGGATCCCTCATCGAAGTTGCAGTGCCGGTGAATGAGTCATCCGCAGGCGGTTACTCTGCGTCCGACCATACAATCTGTATTATACTATATTCCGGCGATTTTGTCAAGGGCTTTTTTCATGTTTTTTCAAGTTTTTTCTGAGAACATCAAATACAGGACTAAATGGAACACTTACAGCGGTTTTCTATTCTGATTTTTGGTTCTGACCATCAATATGAAACAGTTTTTTGCGGTTGACAAAAGCATAAATACATAGCGGCACGACAACAGGTGCTGTCAGTATTGCGGGATGAAAGTAGGAGCCATCAGCAATGTAGAAGCTTGCTTCTTTGCCGTTCTCCTGATATAGCAGATTACCCTCCGATATATAGTAGTACCGATTATCTTTCTGAAGCTCCTCTGTATAAAACGGCAGATTTTCCCACAAGCGGAGGTTTTCCTCAGTATCTTCAAGTGTGTACACTTCATAGTCCTCATAGCCATACACTTTGATCGCAAAATACTGATAATCCCAATGCTGGTCAGTAACAGCTGTGTAAATGACAAGAGTTTCCCTATCCCATTGTACTGTGGAATTGCAGTGGGTATAGGAAGGCTTGATACTATAGGAAAAGTTGACATCATCGTATACATTGATATTCTGTGTGTGAAGCTTTACTGCTGTCATCCCATTTTTGGAAACATCGAATGTATCAATACGTCCCTCGCTTTCCTCTTTTGAGAATACGATGGTGTAGGGAGACTGTTCTTCTGTACCGATAAGCTGCATACCAAAAGCATCAGCAGTCTGTGCTGACATTACGCTATTGAGCGTGGATAAAAGAAAAAGTAAATTCAGAACCGCTGTTTTCATATCATTACTGAATTCCTTTCATTCGTTTTCTGCACGGAATTTATTACTCCGGCAATTAAATATAGATACTTTTTTTGGGTCAGCACTCCAAAACTGCCCCCACCCCAACCCCTCCCCGAGGGGAGGGGCTATATATGGAGGGTACTGCGTACCCTCCACCCGCAAAAGGCTATCATCTTTTGAATCCATTATCGACCTTTAATTGCCGAAGTAATAATCTGATTATACCATATTCTGCCGCCAATTGCAAGTTTTTCCGTCCCTCATTCCTCCATCATCTCCTCATATGGATTATCCATAGATGCATCGAAGTTTTCAGGAAAATACGCTGCCGGCATGTATTCTGCATATTCCAGATCCATGAAGTAATTGCAGAAAATGATCTCCACATAGGTGATCGTATTTTCCCGTTCCGGTGTTTTGATCGCATAAACAAAGCCCTGATAGGAATCCGCATACATGGCAAGAAGTTCCGTGCCCTCTGCAAATCCTGTTACACTGTAATAGCCGATATACTCCGTGGAATCGTAGCTTTCCAGACGGCTGCACTCAGCCGCAAATTCCGCATCATCATATTCAATTGTCAGATAACTCAGATACTGTGCATCCCATGGATTGTAGTACACCATCTTGTATTCCAGCACATTTCCAGAATCACTGATCTCTGCCGGAAAGATCGTTTCGTCCATGCCCCATTTATTCCGATATTTCTGATCGGCATTTTCTCCCATGTACAGGTGATAATTCTGCACATCCTCATCCACCTCAATGGGCGTGAACGTAATATCCAACGCCAGAAACGCCATCAGTCCGCCGATGACCGCCAGACGGAAAAGAAAAAAAGCTGCAACCGCAGCCGCAGTAATGAGTGCGATCTTCCACCCGAAGCGGCGTTTCTTCTTTTTGACATACTTCTGAAAGCTCTCCGCAGGTTCTTTACTGAACTGCACCTCCGGCGGCGGCTGAAGCATATCCTGATACATGGCTCTGCATGCACTGCATTCTGAAAAGTGCTCCTCGATCAGTTTCCGGCTGCTTTCGCTCACCATATTCTCCGCATACAGCGGCATCAGATCACGGATCACATCACATTCCATTTTCATAGCTGTTCCTCCTTCACTTGCTTTTGCAGCATCGCTCTTGCACGGTGGAATGTCACACATGCCCAATGTTCCGACTTGCCGAACACTTCCCCGATCTCACGGAACGAAAGCTCACCGAACACACGCAGTGTGAAAATCTCCTTGTACGGTTCACGCAGATCATGCAGCAGCTTGTGAATCTGCAAAGCCTGTGAACGGTCGGCGAGCATATCGGAAAAGTGCTGTCCATCGTCCGCAAGATTTTCCATTTCATCCGCTGAAACATTGCGTTTCTGCTGTTTCCTATGGTCATAATACAAATGCTTGGCAATGGAGCAAAGCCAGACACGCAGCTCCGAGCCGCCCTGATAGGAATCGATGGATTTCATGGCACGATAGAATGTTTCCTGTGTCAGCTCTTCGGCAAGTGTTTCATTGCCGGAAAGTCCACGCAAAAAACGGAATACATCCTCATAGCAGGAACGATATATTTTGTCAAAATCGTTCATCTTTTCATCCTCCTTCCCTTATAAGACGGCGTTCGTGTAAAAATATCACAGCTTTTTTCAAAAAAATTTCCGGAATCAAGTCAGGGGTGTGCTTGATTCCGGAAAAGGGGGCGGTGGTTATAGGGCGTATGCCCATCATGATCCAATCGGCTCTAAAAAGTCATGCCAGTTGCCGTTCTTGCCGTAGTTGCCGCATTCCATGAGGTAGGTTTCGCCGTCGATCACGACTTCCGTCCAGAAGTGCTGGTTTCCGGTATCCGTCCAGCCCTTGACCATGTAAACGTCATAGCCGAACCAGATCATCATTGCCGCCATTGCACCGTTGTACTGCACGCACTGTCCCATGCGGTTGACAAAGATCGCCTCCACATAGCTCAGGTTGGCGATCGAATTCCACTTGCTGCCGGCATAGGCATAGTCCACCTTCTTGTGGATCCACTGCTGGGTGATCCAGAGCTTCTGTGCCATGGTCATATCCTCGGTGAAATGCTCCGCCGCAAATTGCTCCAGAATTGCAACATCCTTTTCCTTGAGCGTGATCTTCATGTACTGCGTTTCCGGTGATACCTGTCTGTTCCAGATGATGTAGCTGTCGTGGGGATCCAGCTGTGCATTTTCAAGGATCTCAGTCTTTGCTGCCGTGATGTCAGTACATCTTCCGTAATACTTTCCGTCCGGCTCAAAATAGATCATACCGCTGCCGAGGTCGGTAAAGCCCGTTACCATCTTACCCTCGGCGGTGAAATAATAATCGCCGTCATCCGTTTCCAGCCAGCCTGTATAGGGAACGCCATTTTCATCCAGATAATAGGTCGCATCCTCAAACGTCACCCAGCCCGTGCACATTCTGCCGTCCTCACCGAAGAGGTAGGTCACGCCGTCAACGGTGTGGGAACCTGTCTGCATGATGCCCTCCTCGCTGAAGAAGTAGGTACCGTCGATCATTTTGATGAGTCCTGTGTACATGATGCCGCTTGCATTGAAGTGGTAGCGGTTGCCGTCAATGGTATACCAGCCGATCATCATTTTGCCTTTCTCATCAAAGCAGTAGGTCTTGCCCTCGTATTCCAGCCAGCCGGTGTGCATTTTGCCGTCCTCATTGAAGAAATACTTGCTTGTGCCGACTGTCTGCATGCCGGTCTGCATGATACCCTCTTCATTAAAGAAGTAGGTGCCGTCGATCATCTTGATCAGTCCCGTGTACATGATGCCGCTTGCATTGAAATGGTAGCGGTTGCCGTCAATGGTATACCAGCCGTGCATCATTTTGCCGTTCTCATCGAAGCGGTAGGTCTTGCCCTCGTATTCCAGCCAGCCGGTATGCATCGTGCCGTCCGCATTGAAATAGTACTTGCTTGTGCCGATGGTCTGCATGCCCGTCTGCATGATGCCGGATGTGCTGAAATAGTACTGTTCGCCGCCGATCGTCTGCCAGCCCGTCCGGAGTGCACCGTCCGTACCAAAGTAATACACGCCGCTGCCGAGTGTCTGCCACTCTGTGCAGAGTACTGCATCCGTGCCGAAAAAATAGCGTTCGCCGTCAAGCGTCTGCCAGCCAGTGCACAGCTTGTAATTCTCGCCGGCGTAGTAGGTTTCTGTTCCGTCCGTGATGAACCCTGTGCAGAGCAGTCCGTCCGCATCCGCATAGTAATAGGCAAATCCCAGCGGAGCCAATTCCGCACCGGAGCCGGTGCGTGCGGCATAGTCAAGGATCACAGCGGCATCGGAAGCATTGATGCTGCCGTCCTCGTTTGTATCCGCATGCATGAGGGCGGTTTCCGCATCCTTGAGGAAGCTGCCGGATGCTGCAAGCACCTCCGCCGTGCTCAGATCTCCGGCACCGGACAAAGCGGCAGCCGAGAGGATGGAGGCGGCATCCGTACTGGAAACCGCATCATCACCGCTGACATCGCCCAGATTGTAGTCCTTGGCAATGCTGAATTTTCCTGTGAGGGCGGTTCCGTTCTCCAGATAGGAGGCTCTGCCGTCCTCATCATATACGAAGCCGTCCGCAGCGGCAGCGGAAACGGCAGTCATGCCGGCACAAGCCAGCAGACTGATGGTCAATGCACTGATCGTTTTGTAGGTTCTCTTCATATGTTTGTCCTTTCTTTCGTCTTGGATATTTTCTCTATTATACAGGATTCGACAAAATCTGTCAATATGTACAGAACCCCATTCCGTACACAGAATGGGGTTCCGTCTTATTCCTGCCAATAGTCTACCTGATGCGGCAGTTCAATATTCTTTGCAAGGAATACAGGCTTAACGCCCTCTTTCCTCTGCTTCTCATAATCCTTCAGTGCACGGATAGCATACTTTCCAAGAATGAAGATCACGGGCATGTTGATCAGTGTCATACCGCCCATCAGTACATCCGAAATGTTCCAGAGCAGATCCGCACTCAGTCCCGCACCCAGCAGTACCACCAGCGATGCAATGATATGGTACACACGCATGAAAGTCTTGCCCGGCACATGACCGAGGAGGTAGCTCAGGCACTTGTCCACATAGAACAGATTGCCGAGGAGCGTTGTGAATGCGAACAGGATCATTGCCACGGTGATGAAGATCGGACCGAATGCTCCCAGCGTTTCTTTGAGAGCAGCCTGAATATACGGTGCACCGGACAGCTCCTCGCTCGGTGCAACACCGGAGCACATGCACATGAATGCAGTTGCACTGCAAATCAGAATGGTGTCGATGAATACGGAAAGCACCTGCACCAGACCCTGCTTTGCAGGATGGCTGACCTCAGCGGAAGCAGACGCATTCGGGGCGGAGCCGACACCTGCCTCATTGCTGAACAGACCTCTCTTGATGCCGTACATCACGCAGGAACCGGTGAAGCCGCCGAAGATCGCCTCGAAATCAAAAGCTTCCGTGAAGATTGTCACGAATACGGACGGCAGATTTGTGATGTTCAGCACAACAATGATGAGAGCGATCAGCACATAGGCAAGTCCCATGATGGGGACAAGGAAGGAGGTCGTCTTGACGATACGGGAGCCGCCGCCCATCAGACAGTAGCAGACGATCACCGCAAGGATCAGACCGATGATCCACGGGCTTGTCTGCGAATCGTAAAACGAGTAGGCTGCAAAGGTGGACTGGAGATTGTAGGAAGCCAGCATATTGAAGCCGAAGCCGTAAGTCAGGATCAGGAAAACAGAGAAAACGACTGCAAGCGGACGGCTGTGGAGTGCCGCTTCAATGTAGTAGGCAGGGCCGCCGTAGCTGCCCTCCGGTCCACGCTTTTTGTAGATCTGGGCAAGGGTACTTTCCACGAATGCGGATGCACTGCCGAGAATGGCGATCAGCCACATCCAGAATATCGAGCCGAAGCCGCCCAGACAGAGTGCTGTGGAAACGCCGATGATGTTGCCCGTACCCACACGGGAAGCGGTCGAAACCATGAGTGCCTGAAAGGACGAAACGCCCTTGCCGTCAGCCGGCTTTTCCATGACCGCACGGAGCTGCTCGCCGAACAGCCGGAACGGTGCAAATCTTGTGCGGATGGTAAAATAAATACCGCCTGCCACAAGGAGAATGATGAGTATGTAGCTGTACAACGCATCATTCACGGTTGAGATGAGTTCTTCTAACATTTTTTTCCTCCTTACTCTTCCGGCAATGAATTCCAGCCCCTTTTCCCTCAGGAAGTCTGTATCTCATCGCCGGATCATGCTGTTTTCAGCATTGCGATTCATTGTTCGGCAGATTCGTTCCGCATCAGTTTGCTCTCAATATTGCATCCCTCCTCAACTGCCGTCAGCATCACTTTCCAGTATGTATTTCCGTGAATTCCCGAACAGCTTCGGTTCATTGCGTCTGACCGGATATACGATGTCCCAGCCGCTGACCCGATACTCCGCCGAACATTCCGCTTCCCTCGAAGTATCCAGCCTTGCTTCCTCCACATAGAACACATACCGGTTGTCGGAAATGATGAATTCATAGTCCAGATGCAGTTCAGAAAATGGATCCGCACCTATGATATTACAATAGTTTCCGATATGTTCCTCTGTATTGCTGCCCGTCACATGCCAATCAAAGCCGGTTACTCTGCATCGTTCACATATAATGTAGACACCGTTTACATCTTTAAGCTGCTGCATGGAAACTGCTGACCGGATCGCTGTTTTTTCTGCATTGTACTCCGTCCACCCACACAGAGCACCTGCACAGCATGCGGCACCTGCCACTCCGAGCAGGGAATAGAAAATGAGCTTATTCTTGATCTTCATCTTTTTACCTGCCTGTATATTGAAAGTCTGTTTCGCAGAAGTATACGAAATGTGCTTTTTTATTATAACATACTTCCACACATCTGTCAAATACGCCCAAAATCGCTGATTGTAAAGGGAAAGCAGCAGGGGATTCTCCGTACAGCAATTGATGACATTGCCTCTTCATTCACCACCCCTGAAACCTTTTTTGTATAAAATCACGATTTCTCAAAAAAACCTGAAAAAAGAGAAAAAAAGTCAGATTTTTTTCTCTGAACATCTTGAAATCGTCCCCGATTTGTGATATAATACAAGGAAAGAGTGATGCCGTTTTGCTGCGATGCAGTCAAAATTTTTTTGCCCAAACGCAGAAAATGATGGTGAAATTGCAGGAATCCGGTAAATAAAAACGTGTTTAGCTCTGCACGGGTTATGGAGAAGAATATGCCAAAGAAACAAGATATCAACAAGATTATGATCATCGGCTCCGGCCCGATTATTATCGGTCAGGCATGTGAGTTCGACTATTCCGGTACACAGGCTTGTAAGGCACTTCGTGCACTGGGATATGAAATTGTACTGGTCAATTCCAATCCGGCTACTATCATGACGGATCCGGACGTTGCGGACATTACTTATGTAGAACCGCTGAATCTGGCTCGTCTGACACAGATCATTGAAAAGGAGCGTCCGGATGCACTGCTGCCGAACCTCGGCGGTCAGTCCGGTCTGAATCTCTGCTCCGAGCTTGCTGAAGCAGGCGTTCTGGATCAATATAATGTCAAGGTCATCGGCGTTCAGGTAGATGCCATTGAGCGTGGCGAGGATCGCATCGAGTTCAAAAAGACCATGGACAAGCTCGGCATCGAAATGGCAAGAAGCGAGGTTGCATACTCCGTTGAGGAAGCTGTCAAGATCGCTGAAAATCTGAAGTATCCGGTCGTTCTCCGTCCCGCATACACCATGGGCGGTGCCGGCGGCGGTATGGTTTACAATGTCGATGAACTGAAGGTCGTTTGTGCAAGAGGTCTGCAGGCAAGCCTTGTTGGTCAGGTACTTGTTGAAGAGTGCATCAGCGGCTGGGAAGAGCTTGAGCTTGAGGTTGTCCGTGATGCGGAAAACAACATCATCACCGTTTGCTTCATCGAGAATATCGACCCCATCGGCGTACATACAGGTGATTCCTTCTGTTCTGCTCCGATGCTGACCATTTCCGAGGATGTTCAGAAGAAGCTGCAGGAGCAGTCCTACAAGATCGTTGAGGCAATCGAGGTGATCGGCGGCTGCAACTGCCAGTTTGCACATGATCCGGAAACAGGCAGAATCGTTGTCATTGAGATCAACCCCAGAACCTCCCGTTCTTCTGCTCTGGCATCCAAGGCAACCGGTTTCCCGATCGCTCTGGTATCCGCAATGCTCGCATGCGGTCTGACCCTGAAGGAGATCCCCTGCGGCAAGTACGGCACACTGGACAAGTATGTTCCGTCCGGCGACTATGTGGTAATCAAGTTCGCAAGATGGGCATTCGAGAAGTTCAAGGGTGCACAGGATAAGCTCGGCACACAGATGCGTGCAGTGGGCGAAGTTATGAGCATCGGCAAGACCTACAAGGAAGCATTCCAGAAGGCGATCAGAAGCCTTGAGATTGGCAGATACGGTCTGGGCTTTGCAAAGAATTTCCACGAGCAGACCAAGGAAGAGCTGCTGCAGCAGCTGCGTTTCCCGTCCAGTGAGCGTCAGTTCATCATCTATGAAGCTCTCCGCAAGGGTGCAACTGTGGAAGAGATCTTCCAGCTGACCAAGATCAAGCACTGGTTCCTCGAACAGATGCTCGAAATCGTACAGGAAGAAGAAATGCTCCTCACCATGAAGGGCAGCGTTCCGGCAGAGGATGTGCTCCGTCAGGCAAAGCTCGACGGCTTCGCAGACAGATACCTCAGCCAGCTGCTGGAAGTACCGGAAGAGGACATCCGCAACAAGCGTTATGAATACGGCATCCGTGAGGCATGGGAAGGCGTTCATGTCAGCAGCACAAAGGATTCCGCATATTACTACTCCACCTATCATCTTACAGAGGACAAGAGCCCCTGCAATACAGAGAAGCCCAAGATCATGATTCTCGGCGGCGGCCCGAACAGAATCGGTCAGGGTATCGAGTTCGACTACTGCTGCGTTCATGCATCTCTGGCACTCAAGAAGATGGGCTTTGAGCCGATCATCGTCAACTGCAACCCCGAAACCGTTTCCACTGACTATGACACCTCCGACAAGCTTTATTTCGAGCCGCTGACCCTTGAGGATGTACTGAGCATCCACGAAAAGGAAAAGCCCGTTGGCGTGATCGCACAGTTCGGCGGTCAGACTCCGCTGAATCTCGCAGCTGATCTGAAGAAGAACGGTGTCAACATTCTGGGTACTTCTCCGGAAACGATCGACCTTGCAGAGGACAGAGATCATTTCCGTGCAATGATGGACAAGCTGGGCATTCCGATGCCGGAGGCTGGCATGGCTGTCAATGTGGATGAAGCTCTGGAAATCGCAAACCGCATCGGTTATCCGGTTATGGTGCGTCCGTCCTACGTTCTGGGCGGCCGTGGCATGGAGATCGTGCATGATGACGAGATGATGCGTGTGTACATGTCCGCAGCTGTCGGCGTGACACCGGATCGTCCGATCCTGATCGACCGTTTCCTGAACCATGCAACCGAGTGTGAGGCAGATGCGATCTCCGATGGTACAAACTGCTTCGTTCCGGCGGTTATGGAGCATATCGAGCTTGCCGGCGTTCACTCCGGTGACTCCGCATGCATCCTGCCCTCCAAGAATCTGACCGAAGAGCAGATTGCAACCATTAAGGACTACACCAAGAAGATCGCAGTTGAGATGGGTGTATGCGGTCTGATGAATATGCAGTATGCGATCGAGGGCGATACCGTTTATGTACTCGAAGCAAACCCGAGAGCGTCCAGAACTGTTCCGCTGGTATCCAAGGTATGCAGCATCAACATGGTAAAGATCGCAACCGAGATCATGACCGCACACCTGACGGGCAAGCCCTCTCCGGTGGCAGATCTGCGTGACCGTGAGATCAATCACTACGGTGTCAAGGAAGCGGTATTCCCGTTCAATATGTTCCAGGAAGTTGACCCGGTTCTCGGACCGGAGATGCGTTCCACCGGTGAGGTTCTGGGTATTTCCGAATCCTTCGGCGAGGCATATTACAAGGCACAGGAAGCAACACAGACCAAGCTCCCGTCCGAGGGTACGGTTCTGCTGAGTGTATGCAATCTCGATAAGCCGGAGCTGGCTGAGGTTGCACAGGCATTCCACGAGCTGGGCTTCAAGATCATCGCAACCAAGGGCTGCTACAACCTGATCAAGGAAGCAGGCATTCCGGTTGAGCGTATCTACAAGATGTCCGAGGGCAGACCGAATATCGCTGACCAGATTGCAAACGGCGAGATCCAGCTGATGGTCAATACACCTGCCGGCAAGGAGAGCGTGGACGATGACAGCTACATCCGTAAGGCTGCCATCAAGCATCGTGTTCCCTATATCACTACCATGGCAGCTGCCAAGGCGAGTGCAGAGGGTATCCGTGCCATCAAGGAAAATGCAAATATTGCAGTAAAGTCCCTGCAGGCATATCACGCTGATATCAAGTAAGCAATAAAACTGAAACCGCTTCCGGTGTATGCCGGAGGCGGTTTGCTAAATGCCAAAAAGGTGAATTTATGCCGATGTTACGATTCGTATCATGAGTGTGACAAGAAGAATCTTTACATTCTCCATCCTTTCTGTTATAATAAAACCAGCTCAAGAGCAAAACAAGAAAGGTTATGGAAAAATGAACGGAAAGAAATTGTTTCGCACGGGTGTGCTCCTGATTGATGGGTTTGTACTCTGGACGGTACTCATTTGTACAATGGATGTTCAGCCCATCGGCGTGAACGGAACGAGCGTAGGTTTTGCACAATTGAATGGTTGGTTTCATCAATTGACAGGTGTTCACATGACGATTTATCACATTACTGACTGGCTGGGGCTTGTGCCGGTGTGCGGTTGCATGATTTTCGCTGGGATTGGCTTGATACAGCTGGTGCAGAGAAAAAACCTGCTGAAAGTAGATTATGATATTCTCATATTGGGTGTCTATTATGTGATCGTGATTCTTGGATACTTGTTTTTTGAAATGGTTCCGATCAATTACAGACCGGTGCTGATCGAAGGAAGAATAGAAGCGTCCTATCCCTCTTCCACAACGCTTCTGGTGCTAAGTGTGATGCCTACGATCGCTTTTCAGGCTGACCGCAGAATAAAAAAAGAACATATCCGAAAATGCATACGTGCAATTGCAGCTGGCTTCTCATTATTCATGATAATAGGACGCACCATTTCAGGTGTGCACTGGCTGACGGATATTATTGGCTCAGTCATTTTAAGTGTCGGATTGTATCTGATCTATCAGTCAAGCGTTGCGTTGTATGATCGGAAAAAGAACTGACAAGGGGGGAGCATGATGGAATTCAATGAAAAATTACAGGAGCTGAGAAAAAGCCGTGGACTGACACAGGAGGAGCTGGCAGAGGATCTTTTCGTATCCAGAACCGCAATCTCTAAATGGGAATCAGGAAGAGGATACCCCAGCATTGACTCGCTGAAAGAAATCTCAAAGTACTTTTCTGTGACCATCGACGATCTGCTGTCATGTGAAAAAATACTTTCAATTGCTGAAAACGAAAGCAAGTCAAGTATCCGGAGTATTTGTGATCTGCTGTTCGGCATCTCGGATTTGATGACGATGATCCTGCTGATACTGCCGCTTTATCCAAAGACAGTTGGTGATCATGTTTATTCCGTCAGCCTGTTTGCATACACAGAATTATCTTCGATGAACAGACTGATTTACTGGCTGATGTTTGCCGTACTGATCGCAGTTGGCGGCATAAAGGTTGTGCTCAATCAGATGAAAATAGAAAAAGGACAAAAAATCATCACGAGCTGTTCTCTGATATGCAGCGTTGCAGCAGTATTGTTTCTTGCAGCAACGAGAGAAACCTATGCAATTTTGATTACTTTTCTGCTGCTGGTAATCAAAACAGTATTGATTTTGAAAAGAGTGACCGCTAACTAACGTAGTGAAGAATACAGAAAGGAATACCTCATGCAAACCCTCATCCTCAACGGCTCGCCCCGAAAAAACGGCGATACTGCCGCATTGCTTTCCCATCTGCGAAAGCATCTGACGGGCGAGATTATCGAAATTTCTGCCTACTACGATCACATTTCCCCCTGCATCGACTGCCGGAAATGCAAAGAATCCGGTATCTGCGTGATACCGGACAAAATGCGGGAGATTTACAAAACCATCGAAACCTGCGACAACATCATCATTGCCTCCCCGATCTATTTTTCCGAGCTGACCGGACGGCTTCTGGATGTCGCAAGCCGATTGCAGACCTATTACTATGGCATGCAGAAAAATCACGGACATCCCGTGAAAAAGTCCAAGCGTGGTGCAGTTCTCCTTGTCGGGGGAGGGGAGGGCGATCCGCAGAATGCCTTTGCAACTGCGGTGCGGATCCTCCACTATATGAAAGCGAGGGAGATTTTTCCACTCATTTGCAGCCACCGCACGGATGAAATTCCGGCGGCGGAGGATGCAGCTGTGCTTGCACAGCTCAGGGAGCTGGCGGCGTTTCTGCATCGGGATTGATGGTGTACCAGAACATGCGGTAGAATTTCTTGTAGAACCGCCCCATCAGCTCGAAGCGTTTCCGGTCAAATCCGGTCAGTTTTGCCTGAATATCGGGGTTTACCATGTCGATCTCCCCTGAAAAGACAATGCTGTCCGTTTCCAGAAGCTTCGGATCATCCATCGCAAAATCAATCTTTGCATTCACATTATTGACGGGATTCTTGAATTTCGAGCATTTCGCCGCAAGGGGCGTATAGGCATCGAATGTGAATGTGCAGAATCCGAATTTTCGCTGGATTTCGGACAAAAGCGATTTCATATCCGATTCAGAGAGATACATGGAAACGCCCTCCATCAGAAAATGGATGTACTCCCCGTGATAGTCGATTTTGTCCATCCACGAAAAATCCATGATGGACGAGGCGATCATCCGGTAACGCTCCGACTCCTGATAGTATTGCTTCCGCAGGTCAATGACCGCCGGAAAATCGAGGTCGTACCAGCATTTTGCTGAATGCTGTACACGCTCACAGCGGCTGTCGAGTCCGCATCCGAGATGTACCACAAGATGGGGGATGCCCAGATCCTCCGGCGGTGCATAGGCGGCACATGCGTCATACCTCGCCGCACGCATTGCCATGAAAATCGCAAGCCTGCGTGAAGTATCCACATTCTTCATATCCTCCGGCAGACTTTCCACAATGTGTTCCGCCGTTTTGTCCTGAAAAATCCCCTCCCTGCTCATCGCCGCTTTTCCATACAGCGGAATGAACAGGGTTTTGCTTTCGTTCGTCATGCTAACACCTTCTCATAAAGTGAAAATTTCGGAATTGCGTCAATATTCCGCAGAAGATCACGCTCACCGGCAAACCGGAAGCCCATCTTTTCATAGAGCTTTCTTGCTGGATGATTGTCGGGTACCACATCCAGCCGCAGAGCCGGAAAACCTCGCTCTTTCGCTGTTTGCAGGCAGAAGTCCACCATATGCTGTGCAATGCCCCGACCGTAGGCATCGGGGGACACGGCGAGTGCATGGATGACCATGTATTCCCCTTTTTCCAAGGAAAGCTCCCAGTCACCGTACTCATACGCTCCCTCCGGATCGGCGTTCAGAATGAAGCCGCCGACCGCCTTACCGCCGTCCATGCACAGATACTGACCGCCCTTGCCGATCGCTGTGCGGATGCTCTCTCTTGCAGGATATGCCCCGTGCGTCCATTTCGGGTAGTTGATGTGTGCTGCAAGATATGCCGTCACTTCGGTATAAAATGCCGCCGCTGTATCCAGATGCTCCATTGTGCAGTGCAGGATTTCCATCATTGTACCTCCGTTTCCGCTTCGAGGAAAATAAGCTGTGAATCAAAATCGGACGACACTCTCTGTCCCTCCATCCGTTCGCCGGCAGAGCAGTCGGAGATCAGCAGACCGAAGTGCATCAGCTCATCACCATATGCATGGTACTCGTTGTCGCCGCCCGTGATGCGGTAGCAAAGGCTTTCGTCAAGCCCCGCAAGCTGCACTTTCCGGAACGGGGAAAGCGGACGGTTCAGCGTCTTGTACACGCCGCAGACCGCCTGCCGCCGATCCTCGGAAACCGCCATCCAGACGGCCTCATTCGTGTCGAACGGACTTTGCAGCCGGTAGAATGTCCCGAACTGGAACAGCCTGCGGTGCTGTTTGTAGAATGCGATCTGTGCCTTGATCTGTTCGATCTCCTCCTCCGGCAGCCAGCAGAGGTTCAGCTCATAGCCAAATGCCCCGAAGTAAGCCACATTTGTCCGTGTGTGCAGGGGTGTGCGGCGGTTGGTCAGCCAGTTGGGGACAGCCGCCGTATGTGCTCCCGTGCTGACAATGGGGTAGCCGTAGGAGGTGCCGTACTGCACCAGTACACGCTCATGGGCATCCGTAGTATCCGATGCCCAGCACTGCGGTGCATAATAGAGCATGCCGGCATCAAATCTGCCGCCGCCGCTGGAACAGGACTCAAACAGAATATGCGGAAATTTCCGGATCAGCCGTTCATAGAGATCATATACGCCGAGGATGTACCTGTGGAACACCTCACCCTGACGCTCCGGCGGCAGTGCAGCACTGTACACCTCCGTCATAGAACGGTTCATGTCCCACTTGACATAGGAAATATCCGCTTCAGACAGGACTTTTTCCATCTGCTCATAAATGCAGTCCACGACCTCCGGACGGGAGAAATCCAGCACATACTGGCTTCTGCCGTGGGAAGCCGCACGTTCCGGCGTTTGGAGGATCCAGTCCGGATGTGCACGGTAGAGGTCACTGTCCTTATTGACCATTTCCGGCTCAAACCAAAGACCGAACGCCATCCCCATCTCCGTGATGGATTTGGCAAGCCCCGCAATGCCGTGGGGGAGCTTTTCGAGATTCGGCTGCCAGTCGCCCAGTCCTGCACGGTCGTTGTTCCGCTTGCCGAACCAGCCGTCATCCAGCACAAACAGCTCAATGCCGCAGTCCTTAGCGATCCTTGCAAAGGAGAGGATCTTCTCCTCATCGAAATCGAACGTCGTCGCCTCCCAGCTGTTCATGAGGATGGGACGCTCCCGATCACGCCAGCAGCCCCTCACCATGCGTGTCCGCAGGAGGGTGTGGATCTCCTGACTCAGACCGTTCAGACCATCCCCCGAACAGAACAGGAGGGATTCCGGTGTCTGGAAGCTTTCGCCCGTGCCGAGATGCCAGCAGAAGCCCTGTGGATGGATGCCCTGCCGGATGCGTGTCACACCGAACGCATCGACCTCAGCGGAAGAAAGAAAATTGCCGCTGTACACAAACTGGAAGCCGAAGCACTCGCCGGTGCTTTCGGTGGTGTGGGGTCTTTTCAGGATGATGAAGGGGTTGTGATTATGGCTGGAATGTCCACGCACGCTCCCCACCGACTGCATGCCGGCACGGAGGGGGGAGGTGATGACGTGGCGTTCCCTCGACCATGCACCGGAAAACTGCATCAGCTCATAATCGCTGTCATAGAAGTCCACGCTCATGCTCATAGCAGCGTCAAGGAACACCGGCTCGCCGTGGTTTTCAAACCGTGCACTTCTTGCAACGCATGCATGGTCACGGAAGATGGTGTAGAGGAGGAAGAGGTCCATATCCGTCACCGCATCATGGAGATGCAGCTCCAGTGTTTCCGCTTCGCTTTCCTCCTCGCAGTAGGATGCAGGCAGTCCGGAAAGCTTCGGTTTTCCGGAGAAAATGCGGTGATCCGCATAGCGGAAATCAGAAATGGCACTGCCGTTTTTCTGCCGGATGGAGAACGCCGGCATCCGGAAATCCGCCGCACCTGCACAGGGGTACTCCTGCCGCTGCTGTTCGGGAGAGAACAGTGCATCCCCCTCGATCGGGAACGCCGTCAGCGGACGGGGCACCATCTCGGTCATGTGGCTGTAATCGCCCCGATTGCGGACAGCCCTGCCGAAATAGCGGTGTCCGGCATGCCCGTTCTTCATAATGTACAGAATATAGCTGATCTTTCCGTTGGAGAGATGAAAGCTCCGGTCGGTTTTATTGTAGGTGATCATGGGAATAGCTCCTTTCATACTACTTTTTTGAAGCTCCGCAGAAATCGTGCTTCAGAGAATTTGTCTGTCGAAATACCTCAATAGATTCAAAAGGCGATAGCCTTTTGGCGGGTGGAGGGTACGCAGTACCCTCCAAATATCGCCCCTCCCCTCGGGGAGGGGTTGGGGTGGGGGCAGTTACGGGATGACTTCCAAAAAAATAATATTTCTACAAACTGTTCAGAGAAGTAATATCACTGTGATTATACCACATTCCCCGAAAAATTGCAAGCATTGACACGCCCGTTCTTTTGTGCTATAATGATAAAAACCACTTTTGAAACGAGATGATTTTTATGAAAAAACAGGTTTACAACCCCTTCCTCCCCCTGCATGAGTGCATTCCGGACGGAGAGCCGCATGTGTTCGGCGATCGTGTGTATTTGTTCGGTTCCCATGACAAGGAGGGCGGTGAAACATTCTGCATGCTCGATTATGTGACCTATTCCGCCCCCGTGGACGATCTCACGGACTGGCGGTATGAGGGTGTCATTTACAGTGCAAAGCAGGATCCCCTCTATTCCGAGGAACGCCCCTACATGTATGCCCCCGATGTTGTACGGGGCAATGACGGCAGGTACTACCTCTACTACTGCCTGTCCGGTAATTTCGGCGTGGGCGGCTATCACGGTCCGATCAGTGTGGCAGTCTGCGACACCCCCGGCGGCAGATATGAATACCTCGGCTATGTCCGCTGGCAGGACGGAACCCCCATGAAAAAATACGTCTGCTTCGACCCCGGCGTGCTCAATGACAACGGCGTGATCCGCATTTACTACGGCACACAGTACCCCTTTGAAGAAGAGGAGGGCTTCTGTGAAAACGAGGAGAAGATCCGGTGCGAAATGGACATGTTCGGCAAGTCCCGTGAGGAGATCCTCGGCACGCCTGACAGCGTGATGGGTGCGGTCATGGCAGTGGTCGGTGAGGATATGCTCACCGTGACCGAAGAGCCGTGCCACATCATTCCGTATCGTGTGAAGGGGACGAGCTTTGAGGAGCATCCCTTCTTTGAGGCAAGCTCCATGCGAAAGGTGGGGGATACCTACTACTTCATCTATTCTTCCCAGCAGAACCACGAGCTTTGCTATGCAACCAGCAAATACCCCGACAGGGATTTTGTGTTCAGGGGCACGATCGTTTCCAACGGTGATGTGGGCTTGAACGGCAGAACCGAAGCCGACCGCCTGAACATGACCGGCACGACCCACGGCAGCATTGAGCAGATCAATGGACAGTGGTATGTGTTCTACCACCGCCTGACCCACAAATCCGATTACAGCCGTCAGGCATGTGCGGAACGCATCACAATCGCAGAGGACGGCAGCATTGCACAGACGGAGATCACCTCCTGCGGACTGAACGGTGCACCGCTTGCGGCGGAGGGCAGCTATCCGGCAGTGATCGCCTGCAACATCACAAACGGACACATGCCCCACGGCTCCAATTCCATCTACCAGACCAGCTTCCCGAATGTGACCCATGCCGGAGATGAACGCTTCATCACCGAGATCGCAGACGGCACACTTCTCGGCTGGAAGTACTTCACCTTTGCCGGAGTCAGCGAGCTGCATGTCAGACTGCGTGGCAGTGCAGAGGGTGTGCTTTCGGCGTATACACAGATGGAGGGTGACGTGATCGGCAGTGTACAGGTCACTCCCTGTGAGCAGTGGACGGAGCTGACCATTCCGCTTTCTGTCAAGGACGGCGTGCATCCGCTGTACCTGCGTTATGCCGGAGAGGGCATGCTCGATCTGCTTGAGATCACATTTGCATAACCCCATGACAAAACAAAGCTGCTGCAAACGCAGCAGCTTTCATTTCAGGCTGTACCAGTGATATTAGAATAAACCGTTTTGGCAGAAATGCCCGAAAGCCTGCCGATCTTTCCCGACATGGCACTAATGACATTCTGCGGAGCATCCACCGCAACACTGATGATATTGATCCCCCTTGTATGATAGGGAATACCCATTCTGCCGATGATGTATGCACCATACTCATGCAGGACTGCATTGAGTGCGGCGGCGGATTCGCTATTTTCTACAATAATGCCAATGATGGCAACTCGTGTTTCCATGGGATTCTCCTTTGCTTGCAGTATGTTTTCATCATAGCATAAAACGGGTGGTTTGTCAATATCAGCGAAAGGAACCTACAATGGAATACCTCCTCACAACCAATGCCCTGACCAAGCAGTACGGCAGACTGAAAGCCTGCAATGCTGTGGACATGCATCTGCGTCAGGGCGAAATCTACGGATTTATCGGCAAAAACGGCTCCGGTAAAACCACCTTTATGAAAATGATCTGCGGACTTTCCCGTCCCACCTCCGGAACGATCACCCTCTTCGGCTGCACAGGGAAGGAGCTGCAAAGGCAGAACGTGTTTGCACGCATCGGTGCCCTCATCGAAGTCCCCGGCATATACGGCAGCATGACCGCAAAGGACAACCTCAAAATGAAATGCCTCGCCTGCGGCGTTTCCAAGATTGACAAATACTGTGAAGAGCTGCTCGAACTTGTGAGCCTTACGAAATTCGCCGACAAACATGCAGGAGGCTTTTCCCTCGGCATGCGGCAGCGGCTGGGCATTGCGATGGCACTTGTCGGCGAGCCGGAGCTGCTTGTCCTTGACGAACCCACAAACGGTCTGGATCCGCAGGGTATTGCCGATATGCGGCGGATCCTCCGGCAGCTGTGCGAGGAAAAGGGAATGACCATCCTCATTTCCAGCCACATTCTGGAGGAGCTGTCCAAGGTTGCCACCTGCTACGGCATCCTCAACGAGGGACAGCTGCTCATGGAGCTGACCCATGCCGAGCTGATGGACAAATGCAGCGACCGGCTCTGCATCACTACTGAGCAGATAGAAAGGGCGGCAGCCGTACTCGGAGAAATGGGCATCCGCAATTTCCGCACAGCGGACAATCGGACGCTCCATGTCTTTGAACGGCATGAGGAGGTCTGCGAGATCAACCGCCGCCTTGTTATGGCGGATATTCCGGTTGCAGGCATCGTCCTGAGCCAGACATCTGTGGAAGAGTTTTTCTTTTCAGTCACGGGGGGAGGGAACGGAAGATGATGAATGTACTCCGGATGGAATGCTTCCGCATGCGGAAAAGCTTCAGCACATGGATCATTCTGGCGGTCTATGTGTGCCTCTACGCACTCGCAGGCGGCGTGATGGGTCTGCTGACCGGAGATTCCGGCATTTCGCTTGCGTTCAGAACGGAGCTGTTCGGTGCGGCGGACGAGGGCGTTACGGATTTTGCGGAGCTGTTCAATTCCTGCATGATGGGCAATACCCTTGTGCTCATCACTTCCGTTTTTCTCGGCATGCACACCACCGCCCACACCGTTACCGGCTTTCAGAAAAATCTCGCAGGCGTGAAGCGGAAAAGCTATTTTGTATTCTCCGACCTGTGTATCTGCCTGCTGTTCAACTGCATTTTGCTCCTGCTCGGCATGGCGGTGCTCCGTGCGGTCATACTCGTGACTCATGCCACCGTCACACTCAGCAGCATGTTCCACCTCCTGCGTTACTGCGGTGTCTACCTCCTGCTCTCCACGGCATACGGCATGCTCCCCGTGCTCACAGCCGCCCTGACCCGCAGCCGCATTGCAGCCATCGCAGTTCCTGTGGTCTACTGTACCATGGGCGGCAATCTGCTGTATATGATCCTGAATTATTTCGCAGGCTCCGTGCTCGGGCTGGAGGGATGCAGCGTGGAGTCCTACGCCCCCTATGGCAATATTTGCAGCCTGCTGTTCAACGCCTCTGCGGAGGAATGCACAAGGGCGGCGGTTTCCGCTGTGATCTTCATTCTTGTCTGCATCTGCATTTCTGTCCACGCCGGCAGAAAACGGGATGCGGCATAACAAATGCGTCGGCTGACAGAATTCAGCCGACGCATTTTTCACAGCCATTTTTCATAAAGACATTCCTGCCGCACTTCCTCCGAGCCTCGGTTTTTCCGTCCGGAGGTGATGCTGTTCAGTTCCATGCCGAGCTTTTCCATCACATGCCGTGATGCAGTATTTTCACTGTCGCAATGGGCGATCAGCCGCCGGATGCCAAGTCCGGCAGCCAGCCGGATCAGGGCACCTGCCGCCTCCGGTGCATAGCCGTTTCCCCAGTACTGCCGGCGGAGGATCCATCCAAGCTCTCCGCAGTGCTCCGGCAGCACATCAAGGCTCACACAGCCGATGTGCACCCCGTCCAGCATGACGGCGAATTCATAGATCAGCTGCTTTTCTGCATGCCACTGTGCTTCACGCTCCGCCAGATACTGCATGGAATCTTCCTCGCTTTTCATGGGCATGAACAGCATCATCCGTGTGTTGTCCGGATCTGCGGCATAGCTGTGAAAGTCCCTGAAATGCGTGGTATCAAGGGGGATAAGGGTTAGCCGCTGCGTTTTCAGTTCCATGGGCTTTCACTCCATTCCAAGGTGTTTTTGCAGCTGTTCACTGACAGGATACTCACGTTCTGCCGGAAGCTCCGGAATCTGTGTTTCACCGGCATCCAGCCGCTGTTTCCACGCTCTGACCTGCGGCGTGATGTCCGTCACAGAAACGATCCAGTCACGCACATACTGTTCCACGATCTCATTTTTCAGCCCCAGCTGAATTGCACGGCGGGGGAGGGGATTCCCCCAGTTGTCACGGTCGGGATCCCACTGACAGACCACGGATGCCCGTGCTCTGCGTTCCTGCCATTGTTCCTGCGTGCCGTAAACAGCCTCATGATAGGAGGAAAGCACCGCATTTTGCAGGATCTGTTCAAAGCCCTCCCGACGGATGTCAATGGCAAGCACATGGGACTGGTTGTCATCCTTTTCCGCCCATCCGCAGCGGTACATCATCCAGAGAAAGGACGGCTTGATCCATGTCATCCGCTTCATGCTGAAATGACAGCCGAATGTCCCGAGCCGTACCGCTTCCTCCGCAATGACGGCATTGTACGCCTGATACACCCTGATGGTATCCTCCGTGTAGGAAGCAAGGATGCGGCGTGGCTGGATGGTGCTTTCTTTGTTCATGCTGATTCCTCCGTTTCTGCGGTCGTATTCCCATACCTCAAGCATACCATATTTTCGCTGACATGTCAACAAAAAAGCTTCCAAAACCCTTGCATTCCTTTGGAACTTGTGGTATAATAGGAATGATATGCTGTTCCGGATTTTTCCGCAGCAGTGAACCAATCGGAAAGGATCTGAATTTATGGCTAAGAACAACGGTGAGGGCAAAAAGCCCTTTGTCATTCCCCGTCCTGAATTTCCCAAGCGTGCAGTCGTGACCGCAGGCATGCCCTACGGCAACAAGGAGCTGCATTTCGGACATGTGGGCGGTATGATGGTATTTGCAGATACCTATGCAAGATTCCTGCGTGACCGCATCGGCAAGGAAAATGTCGTGTTCGTCAGCGGTACGGACTGCTACGGCTCCCCCATTGCAGAGGGCTGGCGTAAGAAGGTGGTTGACGGCGAATTTGAAGGCTCCCTCGTGGATTTCGTCACACGCAACCACGAAAAGCAGAAGGCGACCCTCAAGGATTACGCCATCTCCCCGAATCTCTTTGCAGCCTCCGGCATCGGACGCTCCAAGGAGATCCATGCAGAATATACCCTCGAATTCCTCAACGCTCTCTATGAAAAGGGACAGCTTGAAAAGATCACTACCATGCAGTTCTTTGATGAGAAAGCAGGTGTATTCCTCAACGGCAGACAGGTTGTCGGCAAATGCCCCGTAGAGGGCTGCTGCTCTGAAAAGGGCTATGCGGATGAATGCGACCTCGGACACCAGTACATGCCCGAAAATCTGCTCAATCCCGTCAGCACCCTCACAGGCGAAACACCCGTGATGAAGCCCGTTGTCAACTGGTATTTCAAGCTGCGTGACTACGAGAAGCTCCTGCAGGACTGGGTGGCTGTGATGCAGAAGGACAAGGCGATCCGTCCGGTCGTGCACAAGACCATTTCCGAATTCCTCAAGCCGCCGGTGATCTACATCAAGCGTGAATTCGAGGAAACCTACTTCACACTCAAGGATTCCATGCCCGAGCACAACTATCTGGAGGAGAAGAAGAAGCCCTCCTTTACGATCGAATTTTCCAAGCTTTCCGACTGTGACGAAGCATGCCGCATCCTGACACAGAACGGCATCCGCTACCGTACCGGCAAGACCCTCGTGCCGTTCCGTCTGACCGGCAACATCGAATGGGGCGTGCCCGCACCGAAATTTGAAGCGGACGGCGAGGAGCTGGCTGTATGGGTATGGCCGGAATCCCTCTGGGCACCCATTTCCTTCACCAAGACCTACCTCGAAGCACAGGGCGAGGATGCGGACGCATGGAAGTCCTACTGGTGCAGCAAGGAGTCCAAGGTCTACCAGTTCATTGGACAGGATAATATCTACTTCTACGGCATCGCAGAGCCGGCAATGTGGATGGCACAGCAGGCGGCTGCGGAAAAGTCCGCTGATCCTGCTGAGGGTGAGCTTCAGCTGCCGACGATCGTGGCGAATCACCACATCCTCTTCCTCGATAAGAAGGCATCCAGCTCCGGTGCAGTCAAGCCCCCGATGGCGGATGAGCTTTTGAACCACTACACTCCCGAGCAGCTGCGTATGCACTGGCTTGGTCTGGGTCTGGGACAGCGTTCTGTGAGCTTCATGCCCAAGCCCTACAACCCCGATGCAAAGCCCGAGGATGCCGATCCCGTAGTCAAGGACGGTCTGCTCCTTTCGAACGTTTACAACCGCATGATCCGCACCGCTTTCTATACCACACAGAAAGAATTTGACGGCATCCTGCCCGACCTTGCACCGGAGGAGAAGTTCCGTGCAGAGGCTGAAAAGGCAGTTCTGGAGTATGAGCGTCACATGTCCAAGTTTGCGTTCCATCAGTGCACCTATGTACTCGACAGCTATATCAGAAACGGCAGCAAGTACATGGCAAAGGCTCTGAACAATGAGGAAGCATCCCCCGAGGAGCGTAAGCAGGCACTGGCAAACCTGTTCTATATGATCCGCATCACCGGCATCCTGCTCCATCCGATGGCACCCATCGGCACGGAGAAGCTTCAGGAATATTTGCAGGTGGATGACCGCATCTGGAGCTGGGAAACCATTCTCGAACCGATCAATTACTTTGTGGGTGAGAATCACCAGCTGAAATTCCTGCCGCCGAGAACGGACTTCTTCACACGTCATGAGAGTCAGTTTGTGACGGAGGAATAAAGCAAAACAATACTGCCGCCGGGCAGAAGAATGCAAAAGCATTCGCCGTACATCGTCAGGCCTTTGAAGATGTACAGCGGATGCTTTTTTTTGGAGGTTTTTTATGAAATTGTTATCCTATTTTTCCAGAACGGAATGGCTGCTGTGGGGCGGCTCCACACTGCTTGTGCTCCTCTCCTTTTTCCTCTTTGACGGGGAGCATTTTCTGATGCTGGCTGCCTCCCTCATCGGGGCGGCATACCTGATCTTCAATGCAAAAGGTAATCCCATCGGTCAGGTGCTGCTGATCGTGTTCAGCGTCCTCTACGGCATCATTTCCTACTCCTTCGCCTATTACGGCGAAATGCTCACCTACCTTGGCATGTCCACGCCGATGGCGGTCTTTTCACTCATCGCATGGCTGAAAAATCCCTTTGAGGGTAACCGTGCAGAGGTCAGGGTCAATTCACTTCACAGACCAGAGGTGCTGTTCATGCTTGTGCTCACCGCAGCGGTGACAGCGGTGTTCTATTGCATTCTGGCGTACTTACACACTGCCAACCTTCTCCCGAGCACCATTTCCGTGACGACAAGCTTTCTTGCAGTCTACCTGACGCTCCGGAGAAGCAAATATTTTGCACTTGCCTATGCCGCCAATGATGTGGTACTGATCGTACTCTGGGTACTTGCATCAATGGAGGATCTTTCCTATCTGTCCGTTGTCATCTGTTTCATCATGTTCCTGTTCAATGACCTCTACGCCTATCGGAACTGGGAGAGGATGGAGAAAAGACAGCAGTCCTCCAACCCAAAATGATCCATTGGGGAGGAGGCCTCAGCATCAAATATGATCCTTAATGATGACGATCGGAATCGGCGGACAGTTTGTCCGGTTCACAAACGGCATTTCAATGACGGTATACTTCCGGTTGTCCAGTGTCGGGAGATAGGCAAGAATTGCATCACGCTCCTCAAAGCCCGTTTCCCGTCCGTAGTAAATGATGAGCGTCATGATGCCGCCATTCTTCAGGAGCTTCAGCCCCTTTTCGATCGCCGCAATGCTCGTTTCCTTCTTCGTGTTGATGGTATGGTCGCCCTTCGGCAGCCACCCGAAATTGAAGGTCATCAAAGACACGCTCTCTTCCTCAAGCACCGTGTCCATCTCGCTGTGGCTCATCAGCAGCACGTCCGCACGCTCCGCCATGCCGTGCTCCTCCAGCAATGCCTTGGTGCTGTCCACCGCCTCCTGCTGGATATCAAACGCCTTGACGTGTCCGCTGCCGCCCACAAGCCTGCACAGATGCAGCGTGTCAAAGCCCCGTCCTGCGGTCGCATCCACACAGAGGTCGCCCTCCTGCACATGCTCGTCAAGTACCCTGTTGATGATGTCCAGTGCACTGAATGATGTCATTCGTTTCATGGTTCTACTCCTTTTCAATCCGGCTCAAAACATATCACGGTAATGCATGCAGGAAAGAAATACACTGTATTTTCCAAAATGATCGTCCTCCTGACGAACCTGCGGACTGCACAGCGAAATACTGCCGCCGTCCGTATCGCCTGCCGGAATGGTGATCCTGCATGTCCTCCGTCCTTCTTCCTTGTTCTCCAGCATCATCCAGCTGCCGCCGTTTGCGTGGCAGAACAGGTTCAGGATGGCACGTTCTGCCTCGCAGTTTCCGGCAGAAATATCCTGAATTTTTTTTGCACTCTGTTCCGGCTCCGTGCCGGTTTCCTCCGCACAGAACGTGAGCACAGCCAGCCCCTCCTGCCAGTCCAGCGTGATCGCAAGCTCCTGAAAACAGCGGCTCTCATTGCAGCAGAGCACCACTGCCGACAGGATCACCGATGCAAGCTCCTCCGCATCACCCTGCATGTACAGCGGCTGTTCACAGGCGTTGAGCTGCACCTGCATGCGGCTTCTGAGGATGTTCCTGATCTTCTGGTATGCCCCACGCAGCACCGTCTGGATGCAGAAATGGTCGTGCAGCCGCTGACCGCCCTGCAAGCGGCTCACCTCATTTTGCAGGTAAGCGGAGCGATAGAGGCGGTAACAGTTGCCGATGATCGCATTGAGCATCCATTCCTCTTCCTCGCAGTCCATCTCCTTCATCAGGTCGTGGAGGGAGGAGCATGCAGTCGAGATCGAATGCACCGCTGCTGAAACCTCGGCAGGATCCATCCGGAGTACTTCCTGAGCCGGAGAGATCTCCGCAATGCGGAACCCATCGGCAAGATTGCACAGCAGTCTGCACTCGTGCTGCATGCCGCCGAGCCGCAAAAAATGCACGGAATTCTCCACATGATTCCGGGAGATCCCAAGCTGCTGCGGCAGATCCCCGATGCCCTCCGGCTTACGGTTCGACCATAGGAGCTTCCATTGCAGATCCATAATTATGACAAGTGAAGAACTGGTCTGGTAGCAGTTGGAAAGTGTTTGTAATAAAGCTTCATTCATGGAACAGACCTCCTTTCTGATTCAAAGAGCTGTGCCCTCAAAATAGCATTTTATGGAAATTCGACTTATTTCGACAAATCAGTTCACTCTTATTATACTCCTTTTATGTTGAAAAGTAAAGTGCAGTGCGGATGTTTTTAAAATGCCCCAAAAACCTTGTGCGATTCAAACAAGTTTTGATTGAAAAATATGGTGAAAATGTTGAAATTACCGGAAAGTATGAAAAAATTGATATTTTTGTGTCAAAGCACTTGCATTTTCTTCAAAAATGGTGTACAATAAGAGTATAAAAATTTAGGAGGTATATTCCAATGTCAGTAAAAGTTGCTATTAATGGTTTTGGTAGAATCGGCCGTCTGGCTTTCAGACAGATGTTCGGTGCAGAGGGTTATGAGGTAGTTGCAATCAACGACCTGACCAAGCCCTCCATGCTCGCTCAGCTGCTGAAGTATGACACAGCACAGGGCGGTTACTGCGGTACAATCGGCGAGAACAAGCACACTGTTGTAGCTGATGACGAGGCTGGTACAATCACAGTTGACGGCAAGACACTGAAGATCTACGCTATGGCTAACGCAGCTGAGCTGCCGTGGGGCGAGATCGGTGTTGACGTTGTTCTGGAGTGCACAGGTTTCTACTGCTCCAAGGCAAAGGCACAGGCTCACATCGATGCAGGTGCTAAGAAGGTTGTTATCTCTGCTCCGGCTGGCAACGACCTGCCCACAATCGTA
>JAFTQJ010000021.1 GCA_017462785.1 Oscillospiraceae bacterium
CTTTTTCTTAGGGTTGGGCATCCTGTAACTGCCCCCACCTCACCGGTGCCGTCCCCTCTGTCACTTCGTGACGTCTCCCCACCCCGTGGGGAGCAGCCCCAACCCCTCCCCGAGGGGAGGGGCTATATTGCGAGGGTACTGCGTACCCTCAACCCGCCAAAGGGCAAAGCCCTTTGAACCTATTGAAGTTTTTCGACAGACTGCCGCATTCATCCAGTCATACGGGTGAATGCGGTTTCTTTTGGAGGGTACCTCTTTTTCGGACATTTTTCTGTGCTTTGAGGGCGTGCTGAGAAAATCGCCATTGCCGGAGGGCAACAGCATGACAGTTAAGACAAAAAAAGCATTGCATTTAGTGTGGCAGTGTGCTATAATGAAAGGTAATATGAATTTTCTGTTTCAAAAAGATGGACAAACGGAGGAATTGGACATGAAAAAGAAATGCAGAGCACTTGCACTCCTGCTCTCTGCCTGTATGATGGGCAGCGGTGCAGGCAATCTTCCCGTCAGTGCGGCGGAAAACGTTCTGATCTCGCCCTACAACACCTACGAGATCAACAACGGCGAATTTGAGGGCTGGGGCACCTCCCTCTGCTGGTGGGCGAATCGTATCGGCTATTCGGATTCCCTTGCACAGCAGGCAGCGGATGTGTTCTATGGGGATGACGGTTTGCGGCTGAATATCGCCCGTTTCAACATCGGCGGCGGCGATGATCCGACCCATACCCACATCACCCGAACGGATTCCAACATGCCGGGCTACACGGTCTACAACAACGGCAATGTGACTTACAACTGGAACGCCGACCACAACCAGAGAAACGTCCTGCTCAGAGCCATCGAAGCGGCGGGGGATGACATGATCGTTGAGATGTTCTCGAACTCTCCGCCCTACTATATGACGAACAGCGGATGCAGCTCCGGTGGCACTGACCCGAACAAGAACAACCTCAAGGATGACTGTTATGACGATTTTGCGGAATATTTTGCTGAGGTCTGCTATCATTATGAAACGGTCTGGGGCGTGGACATTCAGTCCGCCACACCGCTGAATGAACCGTACACCAACTACTGGAGTGCGAACAGCCCGAAGCAGGAGGGCTGCCACTTCGATCAGGGCGAATCCGAATCCAGAATCATTCTGGAACTGGAAAAATCGCTGAATGCGAGGGGGCTTGACGGCATCATCCTCTCCGGTACGGATGAAACCTCCATCGACACGCAGATCACCTCCTACCAAAAGCTTTCTGACGCTGCACAGGCGGCGATCGACCGTATTGACACGCATACCTACAGCGGCAGCAAGCGTTCGGAGCTGAAAGAACTTGCAATCAGCGAGGGAAAGAATCTCTGGATGAGCGAGGTGGACGGCGGCAGTACGGCTGGCACAAATGCCGGAGAGATGGGCTCCGCACTCTGGCTTGCACAGCGGATCACGACCGATGTCAACGAGCTGAATGCTTCCGCATGGATCATGTGGCAGGTCATCGACAGCCACATCTCCAAGGACGGTTACAACGGCAACAAGGATTCCGGCATGGTGAATACAAGCGGCGGATTCTGGGGCACGGCGGTTGCTGACCATGACAACGACACCATCATCCTCACAAAAAAGTATTACGCATTCGGGCAGTATTCCCGTTATATCCGCCCCGGCATGACAATGCTCAAATCCTCCGGTTCGACTGTTGCGGCATATGATCCGGAAAAAGAGCAGCTGGTGATCGTTGCCTACAATACGGGCGGCAGTGCGAAGGATATGAGCTTTGACCTCTCCGGTTTCGGCAGCGTGGGAGCATCCGCACAGATCATCCGTACAAGTGCGACCGAAAACTGGGCGAATGCAGGCACAGCAAAGACCAGCGGCACTTCTCTGAATGTGTCACTTCCGGCGAATTCCATTTCCACCTTCATCATTGACGGCGTATCCGGCGGCAGTGCACTGGAGAACAAGATCGACATTACCAAGGATATGATCTCGGGCAGCAATGCGTGGAACAATTCCTCCAATGACTGCTACAAGGTGTTTGACGGCAGTACTTCCACCTATTTTGACGGCGTAAGCAATGGCTGGGTGCAGGTGGATCTCGGGCAGATCTATGACATTTCTGCCATCGGTTATGCACCGAGAAGCGGCTATGAATACCGCTGTCCGGACGGCATGTTCATGGTATCCAAGGACGGCGTGAATTGGGAGAATATTTACACGATCAAGGCAAAGCCCAGCGGCGGCATGAATTATGCGACCAGCTTCACGGGCGGCACGGCGGCACAGTATGTACGCTATCAGGTGCCGGAGGGAACACCCACGAACCAGTGGAACGAGGACAGCACTTATTGCTGCAATATCGCTGAAATCGAGCTGTACGGCACACTGAATGTCACAGCAACGCAGACGAAGCTCACCCCCGTGGAGATCTCCGGCAGCAACGCATGGAACAACTCCGCAAATGACTATACCAAGGTCTTTGACGGTGACACGGCGACTTATTTTGACGGCGTGGGCAAGGGCTGGGTGCAGGCGGACCTGGGCGGTCTGTACGAGATCACGGCTCTCGGCTATGCACCGAGAAAGGGCTATGAATACCGCTGTCCGGACGGCATGTTCCAGATCTCGCAGGACGGCACGAACTGGACGACGGTGTATACTGTCCCGAATCAGCCGGCATTTGCGATGCAGTACATCAAGCATTTCGACGGCGATATGACGGCAAGATATGTCCGCTACACCGTGCCGGAGGGTGCACCGCAGAACTTCTGGAATGCGGATGATGTGTACTGCTGCAACCTCTCGGAGCTGGAGATCTACGGCGATTTTGTCGGTGAGATCACAGTCGTAGGTGATGTGAATGCGGACGGAACATGCAGCGTCGTGGACGTGATCGCCCTCCAGAAGTGGCTGATTCAGGCAAAGGATGCAAAGATTGATGATTTGCAGGCAGCGGATGTCTGCAAGGACGGCGTGATCAACGGATTCGATCTGGCAGTACTGAAGAGGATGCTGGGATAATTATGGGAGAATAGGAAAAAAGCCATGACTTCGGGGGAAGTCATGGCTTTGATCTGTCCAAAAAAACGATTCCTCCGATGCTTTCACATCGGAGGTTTGCTGTCAGTCTTGCTCAAAATAGATGACATTGAGAACGGATATGTAATCATATTCAGTTCGACAAATTGGAATTTATCTCTCTAAAACGAATCGTGCTACTTTTACGTTTCCGTCCATTTCAGTAGCCACAATATCAAAACCACATTTTTCTGTATAAAACTTTACGTTCTCTGTTTTATCGATAGGTGTGATTAGGGTGAATTTATTCCATTCCTCGTAGTACGATGTTACAAATTTAATTGCTTGCGTTCCAATTCCTTTACCTTGATACTCTGGAATAACACACAAACAGCCAACTTCATATATTCCTACTTCCACCTGTTTACACGAAACGCAGCCAACTGGCTTATTGTTAAACAGAATAATAAACTTAGGATAATTTTCAATGGATTTCTCAATCATTTCTTTTGTTTGTCCATACGCAGGACATTCACCATATTTAATATAATCACTATAAAACGCAGAATTATAAATATCTATCAGTAATTCTGCATCTGCTATGTCCGCTTTTCTATATTCAATCTTCATAGATAACAACTCCACAACTTCTTATTTATCGGTCTGTCCGACCTCCTATATTATACCACACCCCGCAGATAGTTGCAACAAAAAACCTCCGATGCTTTCACATCGGAGGTTTGATGGTTGGGGTGGAAGGATTTGAACCCTCGAATAACGGAGTCAGAGTCCGCTGCCTTACCGCTTGGCGACACCCCAGTATTTCGTGTCATCTCCCTGACGACTTTTATATTATATCACATTCCAAATCATTTGTCAAGCTTTTTTTCAAAAAAAATAAAAAATTTTTTCAGAGGAAAAATCTCCCTATTATAGGTATATTTCTACCGATTCGACAAAAAGCCAACTAATTTCATGCGGTGAATCTGAAAAATGTGCAAGTATACAAAAAACTGTAAACTTTGGAAAAGTCGCTTGACTTTTCCTGTTTGTGAGCTATAATTAAGTAGGTCTGAAACGCCGGTGCTCCGGTGCAGATCGTTCATGGAGTGCCTTGCCCACATCCGCCGCATCGCTGTCAGCGGCGAAAGTGCGGAATGCACCCCGCAAAATACATGTGTATCTGACCGCTGTGCGGTCGAGATGAAAGGAGAATCGCAATGATAGCTCAAATTGCGGCAATCACCATTTTCGTTGTGATGTTCATACTGATCATCACCGAAAAAATTGAAAAGCATTATGTTACCCTCGGCAGTGGTCTGCTCACACTCATCGTGGTGTTCGGCATCTGCCTCAAGGACTTCGGGGCGATGTGGGACATCGTGAACCTCAAGTCCATCGTCACTGCGGAATTCTGGCGGACGACCGGTGCGGAATCCGAGTCCGGCGGCGTGGACTGGGCGACCGTCCTCTTCCTCGGCGGTATGATGGTCATGGTCGAAGGCATGGCAAGAGTCGGATTCTTCCGTTGGCTCTGCATGCGGATCGCCAAGCTCGTTAAGTATAAGACCATCCCCATTTTCCTCGCATTCATGACCATGTCCTTCATCCTTGCAATGTTCATCGACAGCATCACGGTCATCCTCTTCCTTGCATCCGTGACCATTGAGCTTGCAAGACTTCTGAAGTTCAACCCCGTTCCCATGATCCTTGCAGAGGTATTCTGTGCGAACCTCGGCGGCTCCGCTACTATGTGCGGCGACCCGCCCAACATCATCATCGGTTCCAATCTCCACTATTCCTTCATGGACTTCGTGACAAATACCGGTGTGATCGCCCTCATTTCCTTTGTGTTCATTGTTGCATATTTCTATTTCGTCATGCGTAAGCAGCTGAGCACCAGCACGGGGGGCGAAGCGACTGATTTCTCCAAGCTCCCCTCTCCGGAGAGTGCCATCACTGATAAGGTCGGATTTTTCGTGAATCTCGCCATCTTCCTCATAGCCATCGTTCTGCTCATCACTCACGCCAATACCGGTCTGACAGTAGCCTTCATCGGCGTGGCAGTTGCACTCCTGACCATCATCACCTCCGGCAAACATGTCCTGACCGTGCTCAAAAAGGTGGACTACAAGACACTCCTGTTCTTTATCGGTCTGTTCGTCGTGGTCGGCGGTCTGGAGCATACCGGCGTACTGGAGGTCATTGCAGATTTCATCAGCAAGATCTGCGGCACCAACTATGCCCTCATGGTAGTCATCATCATCTGGCTCTCTGCAATTGCAAGTGCCTTCATTGATAATATTCCGTTCTCAGCAACTATGGTTCCCGTCATCAAGAGCCTTGCAGAAACGACCGGCATCAGCCTCGACACCCTTGCATGGTCGCTTGCAATGGGTACCGATGTCGGCGGCAGTGCAACACCCATCGGTGCATCCGCCAACGTTGTCGGCACCGCAGCAGCTGCCAAGGCTGGTCATCCGATCGGCTGGGGCGAGTACTGCAAGAAGATGGTGCCTGCAACCGTCATCGTGCTTGTGATCGCTACCGTCTATATCTGTGCAGTTTATCTGTAATAGGGAGGATTCAATATGCTTTGTCCGGAATGCAGATGTGAAATGGAAGCAGGATTCCTCCATGTCAATGGCGTGAGGTATCCGATCCAGTGGTTCCCGAAGGAAATTTTCTATCAGAAAGCCTTTCTGCCCCTGACCAGACAGGGGACGGAAAAGGCTGGCGGTGTTGCCGTGCCGCTTGATCAGGGCGGTCTGCTTCCGCATATCGAAGCATATGCTTGCAAAGAATGTAAAAAGATCGTGATCAATTATGAGTAATGGAGGAGAAGTATATGGAAAAACAGCTGATCATTGCCGTCAGCCGTGAGTACGGCACGGGCGGTCACAGAGTTGCCAAGGCACTGGCAGAAAAATTCGGCATCAACTTCTACGACAGGAGAATGTTGGAAGAAATTGCCGATCAGAAGAATATGAGCGTGGACACCCTCCACAAGTACGATGAGCTGCCGAGAAACGTGTTCATTTCCCGTACTGTCCGTGGCATGTCCAATTCACCGGAGGAGGCAGTTGCCAACTTCCAGTTTGACTATATCCGTGAGAAGGCAGACAGCGGCGAGTCCTTTGTCATCCTTGGCAGATGTGCGGAGCATGTCCTCAAGGACCATCCGGCTCTGATCACCGTGTTCATCCTCGGTGATAAGGAGGATAAACTCAAGTATGTAGAGGAACGCCGTCGGGTGAACGCACAGCAGGCTGCTGCCATGATGTACCGTCACGACAAGAAGCGTAAGGCATACCATAACTATTATTGTCCGAACAAGTGGGGCGATGCAAGAGGTTATGATGTGACACTCAACATCAGCAAACTCGGCGTGGAAAAGGCAGCGGATTTTCTGGAAAGCTATGTCCGCATGAGAATTGAACTGAACAAGTGATTTTTGCGAGCTGCTGCACATTCCGTGCAGCAGCTCTTTTTTGTATAGTGTCCATAAATTGTAAACATCGGATTTGTTCGGTCTGAACATTGTATGATAATTCTGACTATGCTATAATAAGGTAGGGGGAGGAACCCCCGAAATAGCAAATCAAGATGGGAGGAATCGTTATGAAACATAACACCAGAATCGCCGCCGCCCTGCTTGCCGGAGTGCTTTCACTTCAGGGTGCAGGAGCAGCAATGTACACATCCGCCGAAGAAACGACTGACGCAGGCATTGCCGTTGTCGATGCCGTGTCCCTCCAGAAATTCCTGCTTGGCAAATTCACGCTGAATGATACCAGCCGTCAGAAGCTCGACCTGACCGGTGACGGTACCGTGGATGCATTTGACCTTGCAGTGATGAAACGCCGCCTCATCGAAAACAGAGAGCCTGTACAGCAGATGCAGAATGTGCAGATGCAAAAGGTGGATACCGATGCAGTGACAAGAGAGGGCTGGGATGCAGCATTTGCGGATGCATCCTATGTTTTCACAAGTCCGGAGCAGTTTGAAGCAGAGCTTGGCTCTCATGTGAAAGCTCCTGTGCTGCGTCATCTGCAAAAGACCTATACTGCGGACTTCTTCAAGGAGAATGTTCTGTGCTTCAAGCTCGTGCCGATCTCGGACGAGCAAACGCTGAATGTGGATACAGCCGCCGTCATTGTTGGCGATACCATTGAGATCCCTTACAGCTTCACCGGTACAGCGAAGTATGGCAGGATGGTAACTGCCGTAGAGCTGGTACTGCCGAAGGAATCGTACAGGGGACAGGAGATCGTCTGGAAGCAGAAAAACGCAAAGCCCATTACCGTAAAGTATTCCACAGAATCCCTCTATGGCATGGAAACGGTGAGAGAGAATGCTGACGCACTGATCAGTACACAGGAAGAAATGATCGGCTTCCTCAGCAGTACGATCAATGAAGAGGGGATTGCGGATTTCAAGGAACGCTATCCGGCATCCTTCTTTGAAGAAAATTCACTCCACATGACGCTTGCATGGGGACACGCAGCGGGCTATGAGCTTGCTGACGCTGTGAAGTGCGGCGACACCATCAGTGTGACGCTCAGGAAAAATGATGAGTACGGCTGCGTGGAACAGTCGCTCAGAATTGCTGAGATCAGCAAGGCAGATCTGGAGGGTGCACAGCTGGAGCTGAGACACTTCAATGGAATGTACAGTCATATCACCAATCATGCAGCTTATTATTATGGTCCGTTCCACAGTCAGACGCTTGTTGTGCAGTCCGTGGATTATGCGGAGGAAACGGACGTGGAGCTGCTCTACATTCCGGAGCAGCTCATCGGCTGCGGCGTTGAACCGCTCGTACACTGTATTAAGAGCGTGCCGATGCAGGAGGCAGGTTACAACCCCATCACAGAAGAATACACGGATCCCACATGGGACGAAAACTTTGTCTATGACGATGAAACGCCGGTCACCTATGAAGGCAAGGACTTCAGAATGGTCTGGAGAGAGGAAGGCGTTTGCGTGCAGATGAAGACCGGTCCGGATGCCGAAAGCTTTGAAAAGGTGTATATCTGGGAAGATCCTTATCAAGGTGAATACTTCTGTGAGGAGCATGAGTTGTTCTATTGCGAATGCATCTACGAATAATATGAATTGAAACAGGAGAGGGGCTGCGGTTGTGCAGCCCCTTGGTCTGTTGAAAAACCTTGTTAGGTTCAAAGGACGAAGTCCTTTGGCGGGTTGAGGGTACGCAGTACCCTCGCAATATAGCCCCACCCCCTCTGGGGGAGGGGGTGGGGGCAATCTTTGGGGTTCTCCCCCCCCAAAAAAGACTTTTTTGACAAGCTGAGGGGCTGCGGTTGTGCAGCCCCCTGGTCTGTTGAAGTATCCTTTGACAAGTTGCATTATAATGTATATACCCTCAAACCAACCGATTCAGCGTATTAGCACAGAGAGAAATTATAGTAAAGATGATCAAAAAAGGGATAAAAAAGGAAGAAAAGTGCACCGAAGTGACAAACTCGAAAAAAAGGGAAAAAAGGAGTTGACAAACCGTCAAAAGTGTGATATAATAATATAGTCGTCAGGCGAGAGAGAAACAAAAAACCTCGAAGCATGGCGAAAAACCGCAGATTGAAAGAAGAATAGTGAAGAGGGTGAGGGAAGCGGAAGCGAACGAAAACTGGAGCAGACAAAAGCGATAGAGAATCGAACACTGCAAGCTGTTTAGCGAGATGAAGCGAAGCAAAAAAACTTTAAAAAAGTTTTGAAAAACCTCTTGACAAACTTCAAAAAATGTGGTA
>JAFTQJ010000022.1 GCA_017462785.1 Oscillospiraceae bacterium
AGGGGTGAATCTTTCAAACAGTCCGGTGGACTGTTTGAAAGAGAGGGGGAGTTTTTTGCAAAAAACTCCCCCTTACTGTTCGCTCATTCTGTCTTTCCTTTCTGCGAATGCAGAAACAAAATGAATTTTTCGACAAGCTGAAGGACGTTCTGCTTTGTGCGGAACGACCTTTTCTTTCATTTTTCATCAAATTATTTTGTTTTTCCAATTTCTGCATTGACATCACAACATCGATATGTTATAATGCTATTAATGCACTCCGTATCCGGATTGCAGAATATGATATAGCGAAATAGGTACAAAACCGGCTTTTACGCCGGTTTTGTGCTTTTTTCTTATAATGCAAACCGCTTCGGCAGGAACTCCGAGAGCACATGCTCCCCGTCCGCAAGGATGACCGGAAATTCATCACCGCAGAATTCCGCCATCACCTGTAAGCATGCACCGCACGGGATGCAGGGTGTTGCAGGGACTTGCCCAACGGGTGCACCGCATATCGCAATTGCCGTGAATTCCCGATTTCCCTCAGAAACTGCCTTGAAGATCGCCGTCCGTTCCGCACAGCAGCCCAGCGAATAGGATGCATTCTCAACGTTGCAGCCGGTGTAAATGCTCCCGTCCGCTGTCAGCAGTGCCGCCCCCACTGCAAAGCCGGAATAGGAACAATATGCCGATTCTCTTGCCTTTTCTGCCAATTGCATAAGTGCTTTCTGATCCATAGGATCCCTCCCTATTTGATTCGTTTCTTTCCGTAGCATACCGCCGCCGTCAGGTACATCAGCACGACAAACAGCACCAGAATGCCCACGCAGGTCAGTGCGGAGCTGTCCGCTGTCAGGGAAACGAGCGTATTGTCCTGTACCGAATCAATGTAGTTCATGATCCAGTACTGCGGCATCAGGTAGCTCACCAGATGCAGTGCACCGATGGTGTTGTCGATCGGGAACCATGCACCGCCAAGGATGCAGCCGATGGAGGCAAAACCGACCATGACCGGAACGATGGTTTCCATGGAATTGAACAGCAGGGAGGTCACAAGACCAAAGCCCACTGCAAAGAGCAGGAACAGGATGAAATACACGATGGCAAGCGGAAAGCTGATGCCGATGCTGTCGCCGGAAATCCTGATGAACACCAGCGGAATGACTGCGGTCGGTGCACAGATGAGCACACAGCTCAGCACCGTGCCGAGCACATATTCCAGAGAGCCGACTGCGGAGATCCGCATACGGTTCAGGGTGTTCTGCTTCTTGTCGGTCACAACGAGGAAATTCACGCAGATGGCAACTGCCATGACCAGCATGAGATAGAAGCCGGTGGCTACACGAAAGGCGGATGCACTGACCTCTGCGTCACGGGATGTTACAACAGCGGATTCCATGGCAAGCGGCTCACTGTCCGCAGAGGCACTGTCAAGGATGCGTTCAAACAGCTCCGCATCCCCGTTTGCCGTCTTTGAAGCAGCGGAAACGCCCTGCATGTAGGTGTCGATGTATGCCTGAATGAATGCGGTGTTCTCGTAGTCATTCGTGGTAGTGAGCGTGAGCTTCTGAAACTCTCCGGCAAGTGCGGACGCTTCAAAGCCCTCCGGTACTTCTATTATAACAGAAAGATCCATATCAATCAAGACCTTTGTCAGCTCATCGTAGTCGGTTTCGTCCAGAATATTCATACCGAGGTTTTCGGTAAGGTAGGTGCGGAAATGCTGCGAGAGGAAGGAATCATCCATATCCACCACACCGATGTCGATCGTTCCATTACCAGAAAAATCAATGGCAGAATGCCAGCCGCCAAGATAGGCAAGGCAGACCATGACACCGGCAAGAACGGAGAGCAGAACGAAGATCTTGCTGCGTGCGATTGCATTTCTGGCGATCAGAAGGATTTTGTTCATTTGGAAAGCTCCTTTCGGGAAAAGGCAAGAATGCCGAGTGCGGAGAAAATGACAAAGCATACAAGGCTCACGGCAATGACGGTCAGTGCACCGTCCGGACGGCTGAACAGCGTCAGGTCAAAGGCTGCCTGCTGGATGAGATAGGGCGGGCAGATGTCGGAAAAGCCCTCCACATAGATCTCCTTGGAAAAACTGCCGGAGAAGAAGAGCAAAGCCCAGCTTGTCGGCTGAAAAATTGCCGCCGGCGGAATTTTCGACACGATGCCGACGAGCATTCCGAGTGCCGTCAGGGGCAGTGTGCCGATGAAAAGCATCGCAAAGAGCAGAAGATTATCCGGCAGATTTGCCGCATAGTGGGCATCAAAGAACAGCACGCTCACGACCATGACCACGCCGATCTGCATGAAGATGACGGGGAGTGTGCCGATGACCTTGCCGAGGAAGATCTTCACACGGCTGGTTCCCGTCAGTACGAGTCTTGCAGCGGTTCTCTGGCTGTCCTCGTTCTGGAAGCTGGATGCACCGGAAACGGTAGAAGCCATGAACATGATCATTACCACCATTGCCACGGCATAGTAGTCGATCATGGTACGCTCCATGCCCAGTTCCTTGGCTTCGCTGAAGCTCTCTTCCGTGGGCTGGAGCTGTGAAAGCACCGTAAAATCGCCGGTTTCCGTCACACATGCGGTGTAGGTATCATTGAGGTACAGAAAGCTTTCGAGCATGATCCGCAGAGCACGGTTTTTCGTGGCATCCGTGCCGGTGTGCAGGGTGATGTCCCCGTTTTCATCCAGATGCACCGCCGCATGGAGCGTGCCGCCGTCCACATCCGCAAGCAAAGCGGAAAGGTCGGAGGAATCGGTCAGTACTACATCATTGGAATCCTCCAGCTCCGAGAGAAAGCCTGTGAACGCCGGATCCTCCGCATCGAGGACGGCACCGAGCCGGATCTCGCCGATCTCATAATCGGCAATGTCGATGTTCTGGAGGAACGTGCCCAGCATGTAGATCATCAGCAGGGGAAAGAGCAGCAGGAAGAACATGGACACCTTATCCCGCAGAAGGGAACGCATTTCGTTGAGGATGATGGAAAACATGTGCAGCCTCCTTATCGGATCTCATGACCTGTCAGTGTGAGGAACACGCTGTCGAGGTCGGGGATTTCGGATACAACGCTGATGACGGGCAGGCGGAATTTGCGGATCAGCTCCAGAATGTCGGAGAAATCGGAGCATTCAAGAGCCGTTTCGATCTTCACGCAGTCCTCATGCACGGTCACGCCGTGGATCGCCGGATAAGCGGAAACCTCCTTGATGAACGCCTTTTCATCGAAATTTGCAGGGAATCGGGTTTTCAGAGTAAAGGTGTTGAATTCCGTGATCATGGACACAAGCTCTGCACAGGTGCCCTCAGCGACCATCTGACCGTGATCGACAATGGCGATGCGGTCGCAGATCTGCTCGACCTCGTTCATATAGTGGGAGGTGTAAATGACCGTTGCACCCCGTTCACGGAGTACCTGAATGGAATGCAGGATATGGTCACGGGACTGTGCATCCACGCCGACGGTCGGCTCATCCATAATGATGAGCTTGGGGTCGTGGGCAATACCGCAGGCAATATTCAGCCGGCGTTTCATACCGCCGGACATCTGTTTCGGCTTCATTTTGAGCTTTTCGGAAAGTCCCACAAATGCAAGAGCCTCCCTTGCCGCCCTGTCCAGCTCCGCACCCTTCAGCCCGTAGAGGGAAGCGAAGAACTTCACGTTCTCCAGTGCATTCAGATGGGGGTACACAGCGATCTCCTGCGGCACAACGCCGATGAGCTTTTTGATCTCCGCTGCATGGCTCTCAATGTTCATGCCTGCGATCTCGACCGTACCCTTTGTATAGGAATCGAGGGTCGTGATAATATTGATGGTGGTGGACTTGCCGGCACCGTTGGGACCGATCAGACCGAAAATTTCGCCCTCACCGACATGGAAGGAGAGGTTATCCACGGCACAGACATCGCCGTAATGCTTTACAAGATTTTTGACACTGACATAGTTTTTCATAGGAATGCCGCCTTTCTTCTGTGGTGTGTTTCTCATTGTCATTATTATAGCATACCATGGGGGATTTTGGAAGTGACTTTTGCGGAAAACGGGCATGACATTTGTCATGGAGACGGGGAAAGCATTTCTGCATCGGAATCGTGCGGGCTGTCAATATTGTTTTTCGGTGAATCCTGTATGAAATCGGGGCAGTATGTCCATACTCCTGTCGAAACCAGTGAAAGGAGTCTGGATATGGCATATCATAAAGTGGTGATCTCGGGCATCAATACCTCCGAGCTGAAGGTGCTGCGTGAGGAGGAGAAAATGGCTCTCCTGCGTGAATTCAAGGAAACCGGCAGCAAGGCGGCAAGGGATGAGCTGATTCAGGGGAATCTGCGGCTTGTGCTCTCGGTGATCCAGCGGTTTGCAGGGCGTGGGGAGGATGTGGATGATCTCTTTCAGATCGGCGTGGTGGGACTGATCAAGGCGATCAACAATTTTGATCTGACGAAGGAAGTGCGGTTTTCGACCTACTGTGTACCGATGATCAGCGGCGAGCTGCGGCGGTATCTGCGTGATTACACCCAGATCAAGGTCAGCCGTTCGCTGCGTGATCTTGCCTACCGTGCAATTCAGGCAAAGGAGCAGCTGACCAATGAACTCCAGCGTGAACCGAGCATGGATGAAATTGCAGAGGAGCTTGGGGAAAAACGGGCGGATGTGGTGATCGCTCTGGAGAGCATCAGCGATCCGGTATCGCTCTATGAGCCGGTCTATTCGGATGCAGGGGACACGCTGTATGTGATGGATCAGCTCAGCGACAAGAGCAGTGCGGAGAGCTGGCTTTCGCAGTTTGCGATGCGGGATGCCATGCGTTCGCTGGAGGATCGGGAAAAGAACATTCTCTATCTGCGGTTCCTCTGCGGCAAGACACAGGTGGAGGTGGCAAAGGAGATCGGGATCTCTCAGGCACAGGTGTCGAGGCTGGAGAAGGGAGCGATTGCGAAAATTAAGGAAGCGATATAAGAATGATGACGCTCCTAATCTGATTTTATTTGCGGCTTCTCCGCAGAATGCAAAGGGGACACCATAGGGGCAGGGGGAAAGAGAAAGCACTGCGAGTCTTTTCAGGACGATGGTGCACCGCTGCAAAATCGACATTTCCCCCTGCCCCTCTGGTTTCCCCTCTGCACACCCCTTCCGTCACCCCACCCCCTTTGTCGATTTTGTTGTTCATTCTGCTTTGAAAAGGAAACCGCTTTGCCTTGACATTCCCACGCATTTATGGTATATTGATAAGGAAAGAAAAAAACTTCCGGAGGTATCAGAATGAAGATGTTACATAGAATTTCCGCACTGCTCACTGCTGCGGTGATGGGGGCTGTGCTGTTCACGGGCTGCATGTCCGCAGGCCCGACCATTGCGGAGGAGGATCTGCCCTACGGTGCGACCATGCGTGAAACCAAAACCACCTTTGCACTGCCCGTAAGCTATGACCGCCGTTTCCTGAATGATGCTCAGGTCACTGTCCTGACGGATTATTTTTCCGCTGTCCAGAACTGCGACGGTGAAGCCTATGCCGCAAACACCCTCGATTTCTATGCCGACTACCAGCTCAACGAGGTCTACAGCGAACAGTACGAAAGCATGGACGATATGATGACCGCACTCCATGCGTCCGTTGCAGAAGCCACGGCGGAGGACTTTACCTATAATATGATCACCGTCACCAATTTCACACAGGAGCGTGTCACCTCAGGTCTGAATACCATGATTGACGTGCTCACCGACATCAGCGGCAACCCCGATTTTGAACAGACCCTCACCAACTGCTGGGCTGTGGAAATGGAATGGCTGCTCGTGTACAACGGCGGTGCGTCCAATGTCATTGTCAATGAGCAGTATGTCTACATGTTCGAGATCGACGGTGCCTATTACTGCGTCATGTAAGGAGGTGCAACATGCCGAGATTTTTCGTGGAACATGCTGACCCTGAACAGATCATCATCACCGGAGAGGATGCCAACCACATCGGGCGTTCCCTCCGCATGCGTACCGGCGAGGAGCTGACCGTCTGCTCCGAGGGCATGGATTACCAATGCGAGATCACACGCATCACGGACAGTGAGGTGTTCCTCCGTCCGCTGCACATTGCCCCCTGTGCCGCTGAACCGACCGTTCGGGTCACGCTCTATCAGGCAGTCCCGAAGCAGGACAAGCTTGCAGAGATCGTACAGAAAGCGGTGGAGCTGGGAGCATGTGAGATCGTTCCCGTGCTGACCTCCCGCTGTGTTGCACGTCCGTCCAAGGGGGATTTTGAGAAGAAACGCCAGAGATTGCAGAAGATCGCCGTTTCTGCGGCGAAGCAGTCCGGACGTGGCATCATACCGCAGGTCGCACCCCTGATGAGCTGGAAGGAAGCTTTGCAGGATATGCAGCAGCAGGATCTTTCTGTGATGCTGTATGAAGAGGAGGGCGGTGTCCGCTTCGGAGAGGTGCCGCTGGAGGGAAAAGAGCGTATCGGGCTGTTCATCGGCAGTGAGGGCGGCATTTCCGAGGAGGAAGCACAGCAGGCGGCAGAAGCCGGACTTTGCCGTGTATGGCTGGGAAACCGGATCCTCCGCTGCGAAACGGCACCGACTGCGGCAATTTCCATTTTGATGTATCTGACAAAAAATCTTTGATTTTTATTGCAAAAGTGTTGAAATCCGCAAAAGAATATGGTATAATAGGATTAGCTTTATTGACAAGCCCGCCGGAGGGTCGGAGATGCTCCGATCTGTCCGCAGCAGTCCGGCGAACAATTTCTGCGGAGAAATGAGGAATATTTATGAAAAACTGGAAACTGATTGCCATTATCGCTGCAACTGCAATTGCAACAGCCGTTGCTGTTGTGATCATTCTCCAGAAGCAGCAGAACAAGCGTAGAATGCATTTTGACAGTGCGGAATTTGATGATGATTGTCTGGATGATATTGCATGCGGTGAACAGTGCACCTGCTGCGGTCAGGATCTGGACATCACACTTCCCGAGGAAGCTGCGGAAGCCGCTGAAGAGCTGGCTGCGGATGCAGGCACCGTGATCGAGGACATCGCAGAGGCTGTGGAGGAAACTGTGGAAGAAGCTGCGGAGGCAGTGGAAGAAGCAGTAGAAGAGATCACTGAGGATAAGGAATAATGCATGAAAAGCTGCTGTACTTTGGGGTATGGCAGCTTTGCTTCTGTCCGCTGCGGTTGACACAAACGGCTGAATTTGGTATAATGATAGAGTGAATTACAGGGAAATTTCGACAAGGAGGTGTCTGCACTGCGTTGTCAGACAAAATACCCCATCCTGCTGCTGCACGGCATGGGCTTTCATGACCGTCTGCCCATTCATTATTATTGGGGCAGAATTCCCCGTGTGCTGCGGAAAAACGGTGCATCTGTCTGGTTCGGAGATCAGGACGGAAACGCCACCACCATGAGCAATGCACGTTACCTCGTCAGGGTCATCCGCCGCATACTGGAAGAAACCGGTGCGGAGAAGATCAACATCATCGCCCATTCCAAGGGCGGACTGGAGGCACGCTACCTCGTTTCCTCGATGGGAATGGGGGATGTGGTCGCTTCCGTCACGACCATTTCCACGCCGCATAACGGCTCGGTCACCGTCGACACGCTCCTGCGGAAGTTCCCCACGATCATCCGCATCGGCTCGGCAGTCACCGACCTTGGCAGACGCTGCCTCGGGGACCGCAATCCCCACACCTACTGGGCGATCTGCCAGTTCACCACGGACTACATGCACCGTTTCAACAAACGCAATCCCGATGACCCGAGGGTGTTCTATCAGAGCTATGCCTTTGTGATGAAATCCCCCCTCAGCGATCCGGTCATGGCGATCCCCAACATGATCGTCCGGAGCTTCGAGGGCGAAAATGACGGCTTGCTCACGCCGAGAAATGCAAAATGGACGAATTTCCGTGGTGTTTACACCGGACCGACCGGACGGGGCATTTCCCATCCGGATGAAACGGACTACCGCCAGTACCGTTTCACAAAGCAAAAGCCAGCCGGAGAGCATGAGATCTCCGACATGGCAGAATTTTACCTCCGTATTGCGGAGGATCTGAAAAGGAGAGGATTCTGATGAATACCGCATTATTGGCAGTACTTGCAGTGTATGCCGTTGTCAGTGTCATTGCATTTGCATTCTATGCATCCGACAAGAAAAAAGCAAAGGCTGGTGCATGGCGTACACCGGAAAAGGTACTGCTCGGACTTGGTTTCCTCGGCGGCAGCATCGGTGCACTGCTTGCAATGAAATTCCTGCGTCACAAGACCAAGCACTGGTATTTCTGGGCGGTCAACATCGCCGGACTTGTGTGGCAGCTCGGACTTGCAGTATTCCTGCTCGTGCAGATGCTGCAAAAATAACTGATCCATACAAGGAGCCATTCTATGAACTACATTGATTTCCACGTCCACGCATTTTCCGATAAGATCGCCGAAAAGACCGTTGCCATGCTCGCCGCTACCTGCGGCGAAACGCCGGAAACGAACGGCACACTTGCCGCAACCGAGGCTGTGATGCAGAAATGGGGCATTGACGGCATGGCGGTCCTGTCCATTGCCACAAAGCCCTCCCAGCATCTGGTCTGCAATAACTGGGCGGCATCCATCAAAGCACCGCATATTTTCCCGTTCGGCTCCGTGCATCCCGACGGTGAGGATGTCATGCAGGAGCTGGAACGCATTCGGGAGCTTGGGCTGTACGGCATCAAGCTGCATCCGGACTATCAGAATTTCTGCATCGAAGAGGAACGGATGTACCCGATCTACCGGAAATGCGGTGAGCTGGGTCTGCCGATCGTGTTCCATGCCGGTTTTGACCCGTTAAGCCCCGATTTTGTGCACTGCACCCCGCAGGGAGCTGCCAAGGCACTGGCGGCGGCTCCGGAAACGACCATGATTCTTGCCCATATGGGCGGCAATGAGATGTGGGACGAGGTCGAGGAAGTCCTCTGCGGCAGATTCCCCAATCTGTATCTGGACACCTCCCTTTGTGCAAAGTACATGACCGATGAACAGTGCCTGCGGATCATCCGCAGACAGGGGGCGGACAAAATCCTCCTCGCAAGCGACTGCCCGTGGGATAATACGGCAAATACCATCGCAAAAATCAAGGGACTGGGACTGACCGAAGAGGAACAGCGAATGATTTTCAGCGAAAATGCGAAGAAAATTCTTCATCTTAATGATTGATCTTAATTTTAGGTTCAAAGGGCGGCAGCCCTTGCCGGAGCCGGTGCAGAGCACCGGCTCTCAGTCTGTCGAAAAACCACTCTTTTGAAGCCGAAGGCAGGGACAAAAGTTTTTGATCGACCTTTTTTCAAAAAGGTCGTGGGG
>JAFTQJ010000023.1 GCA_017462785.1 Oscillospiraceae bacterium
ACTCGATACCATCGACTATGAGCCGGGCAGAGGCGACCCCACAAAATGGGGCAAATCCAGCGACAAGTACAATCGTGTAGAGAGATATTGGGGCGTTGTGGCATACCTTGACGGCGTGACCCCCTCCGTTGTCACCGGACGTGGCTACTACGGCAGAATGACCGCAACCGCCTACAAGGTGGAAAATGACAAGCTCGTCAAGCTCTGGGCATTTGACACCGGCACAAGCTCCAGCACCCTCGGCTACGGTGACGGCAACCATAACAGTATGCCGGCGGACGTGGACGGCGACGGCAGACAGGAGATCATCACCGGTTCCACCTGTATTGATGATGACGGCACCCTGAAATGGTGCACCAATCAGGGACATGGTGATGCAATGCATGTCGGTGACCTTGATCCTGCAAACCCCGGCATTGAGGTATGGATCTGCCATGAGGACAGCCCCTACGGTGTGACCCTGATCGACGGCGATACCGGACAGAAGCTCTTCCATGTGGACGGTTCCGGCGACACTGGCAGATGCTGTGCGGACAATGTATGGTCCGGCAATGACGGTGCGGAGCTTTGGGGCAACGGCAATGATGTTTACAATACCAGCGGTACTCTGCTTTCCTGCCGCAGACCGGCAATCAACTTCCTGTCCTACTGGGACGGCGACCTTGAAAGAGAAATCCTCGACGGCTACACCGATTCTCCGGCAACCATCACAGATATGGATGCGGACGGCAAGCTGACGACCATTCTTTCCACTGACGGTTACTACACCTGCAACACCACAAAGGGCACGCCCTGCCTGTCCGCCGATATTCTCGGTGACTGGCGTGAAGAGCTGATCGTCAGAGCAGCGGACGGCAATTCCGTGAGAATCTACACAACCACTTATGATACCGATTATCGTATCACCACTCTGATGCATGATCCGCAGTACCGCAATCAGGTTGCATCCCAGCAGGTGGCATACAACCAGCCGCCGCATCCGAGCTTCTATCTCGGCTCTGAAAGAGAGCTTCCGGCTCGTCCGAACGTGAGCGTTCTTGTGGGCGGCAAGGCAGGTGCGGTGATCGATACCACACACACCTACAAGCTCAGAAATCAGAACAGCGGTCTGTATCTGGAGGTTGCAGGTGCAGAGGCTGCAAACGGTTCCAATGTACAGCAGGGAACCACCGGCTGCACAACATGGACACTGGCTGAAGCAGGGGAGGGCTATTACTATGTTTACTCCACTCTCGGTGACGGCAAGACCTATCTGCTCGACCTCGACTACGGCAAGCCTGACAACGGTACCAACATCGGCATCTGGGGTAATACCAACAGTGACGCACAGCTCTTCAAGTTTGTGTCAAACGGTGACGGCTCCTATACCATCTGTACCAAGGCTACCGCTGACGGCAGTGCACTCGGCGTAACCGCTGCCTCCAAGGAGGAGGGTGCCAACGTCATCCAGTGGGCATGCGATGGTACTTCCAACCAGAACTGGGTTCTCGAAATCTCCGTTCCCATGCTCAGCGGCAATCTCATTCAGAATCTTCAGGTACTCGATACCAATACCTACAGAAGCTGGTCGATCGACACAGCAACCGCAAGCGGCGATCTGATCTTTGGTGACCGTGGTGTGGTTTATGTACAGCTTCCGGCAGAGCTGGAGGGTGCAGAATCCATCCTGACTGCATGTGATGCGAAGAACACGACCACCGATCTGGCAACCTTCCAGACTGCAAAGGATGCGACTGTTTATGTGGGTCTGGATACCCGTGTTGCAAATGTTCCTGCGTGGATGTCCGGCTATACAAAGGTGGAAGGCATGACTGTGAGCAACGACAATGATGTTGTGTTCCAGTTCTATGCAAAGGATACAGCAGCCGGTGAAACCGTGACACTCGGTGCAAACGGTCAGGCAGCAGGCTGTGTGAACTACACCGTATTTGCAGTAGAAAAGGCGGCGGCTGAAACGACCACAACAGAAGCGACAACCACAGAAGCGACCACCACAACAGAAGCAGCGACAACCACTGAAACCGCAGTTACTACCGCATCTGCAGAAGAAACCAAGGATACAGAGGCAAGTGATGCAACTGAAACGACTGTAACAGAAACCGTGGATCCGGATGGCGTGGTATACGGTGATGCCAATGATGACGGTACCGTCAGCATTGCGGATGTTCTGGCACTGAACAAGAACCTTCTCGCAGGCGAACCCCTGACAGAAGCCGGCAGAATTGCAGCGGACGTGAATCTTGATGGTGCTCCCGATTCCGCCGATGCACTGGCGATCCTCAAGTACAGCATCGGTATTATCACAGTGCTGCCTCTTTGATCGAATGAAACGCATACAGCTCCCTGATAAAAGGGAGCTGTATCAGAAAATGGAGTAGATAAATTATGAAGAAAATCTATCAGTCCCTGCTCGGCGGTCTGCTGGCAGCGGCAATGACCTGCGGCTTGATGCCCGCAAATATGCTGGATGAAAACACCGCAGAAGCGGCATCCTTTGACTATCCCGTGCAGCAGTTCCGCATGGGAATTGCGGATACCAACCGCAATGTCAACATCAGCGAAACCGAATCCGGAAGCCCCGTGACCTCGGACAAGGACAACGGCACGGACAGCGAAAACTGGTATCTGAACTACATCAGTGCAGGCGTGTATGAGATCGTGAATGCGGCAACGGATTATGTCCTGACCGCAGAAAGCGGCTATTGTACTATAGCACCGGATACGGATGCTGCAAACCAGAGATGGAATATCACCGCAGTACAGCAGGATTTCGAGGGCTTTGACCTCTACTACAAGATCACCAGCAATGCGGATGCATCCAAGGCACTGACCTTTACACCCGACACCAATTCTTTCTCCCTCGACAGCTACAGCGGCGGCACCTACCAGAAGTACAAGCTGAATCTGAAGGGTCTGGAGGGCTTTGCAGCCAATGCCAAGGTTGCCGGCGGTGAAAAGGCTGGCACCATCGGCGGTCTGCTCGGTGAAACGGTATTTGTCGATACTGTCGAGGAATGCGTTGCAGCCATGAAGCGGACGGAACCGCTGACCATCGTTGTGACGGCGAATCTTGAATTCAACAACTGGGATCAGGCAGACCAGAAAATTGAGGATGACAAGACCATTCTCGGCTCCTACTCTGCAAATATCATCTACAATTCCCGCTGGAGAAATGACGATTACAACGGCGATATCAACATTACCCCCAGCAATAACATTGTTCTCCAGAACCTGCATTTCCGTGCAACGGAGCTGAACTCCAATGGCTGCGGCGTGATTCTGGTGTATATCTACTGCGGCAGAAATGTCTGGTTCGACCACAATGATTTCAGTGCAAGCTTTGGACACAACAGAGATGTGGAAGTCGGCAAATTCATCTGGATCAACACCCCCGTGGACAACTGGTCGGACGGCTGCTATAACGGCATCAGCCCCGACTACATCACCATTTCCTACAACCACTTCAACAACCGCTACTGGACAGTAGCCTATGGTACGCAGAACACCGAAACCACCCGTGACCGCACGACTCTCATGTTCAACAAGTGGGAGAACTGTGCAAGACGTACTCCCCAGATCGGCAACGGTACCGGTCACGTTTACAACAGCTACCACACCTATTCCATCACCGAACCCTCCCAGCAGATCATTGCAGGTGACGGCTGCACCATGCTGACAGAGTACTGCTACTTTGAGGGACTGAAGGGTCTGGAATTCGCAGGCGGCGGCAGTGCAAGCTCCCCGTTCCGTGATACAGGCTCCGTTTCCGCAGCAAGCGTGGGCGGCTCTGCATCCGCAATGAACCAGAGCTTCAAATATTCTCACAGCTGGAATCCGGGAACCGAAAACTACGGCTATTCCCTGATCTCCGCAAATGATACCAAGTCCTTCTGCAACAGCTATTCCGGTGCTGTGACAAAGCTTTCTGATATGAAGTACATCACCGACAGCGGTCTTTCTGGCATGGTGATGAAGAAGTATGACAGCCCGTTCCTCAAGGAAATCGAGGTGGGTGAGCTTTCCACCGGCAAGGTGGGCACAGTCCTCAGCACTGAAAATACCTACACCTTCAAGAACTCCGGCAGCGGTCTGTATCTCGCAGTCGCTGACGGTACGGAAGCGGCAGGCACCGATGTCATTCAGGCAGCAGAAAACGGCAATGCAGCAAGCTGGACGCTCAAGGAAAGCGGCAACGCTGACGGCTACTACTATGTGATCTCCAAGCTCGGCGACGGCAGAACCTATTTCCTCGACGTTGCAAGCATGGGCACGGACAACGGCACCAACATCGGCATCTGGACGGATACCGCATGTGATGCACAGCTCTTCAAATTCGTGGACAACGGCGACGGCACATTCCAGATCGCAACTAAGGTTACCAAGGATGCAAGCGGCATCGGCATTGTGGCAGGTTCCACAGAATCCGGTGCAAGTGCCGTGCAGTGGAAGTATGACGGCAGTGCAAACCAGAAGTGGATCATCGAGATCGACAGCACGATTGCCCAGAACCTCCAGATCAAGGACACTGCACACATTGCCGGATGGACAGCTGTGGAGAGTGTCAAGGTCGGTGATCCTGTATTCGGCGACCGTGATGCATCATACACCGCACTTCCCGATGCCCTGATCGGTGCGGAGTACATCCGCACAGCATGCGATTCCAAGAACAGCACCGAGGATCTTGCAGTGATGACCGTTACAAAGGACGGCACCGTTTATGCTGCATTTGATTCCCGTGTGACTTCTGCTCCGGCATGGCTTTCCGGCTGGACAAAGAACGACATGACCGCAGTCAACAGCAAGGATGTGACCTTTGTGATCTATGCACTGGAGGTCAATGCAGGCGATACCGTCACACTCGGCACCAACGGTCAGTCCGCATCCTGCGTGAACTACACTGTATTCCTCACAGAAAAGGCTGAGGAGGAAACCACCACCGAAGCGACCACAGAAGAAACCACCGCCCCAACCACTGCATCCACCGAGGAAACGACAGCGGAATCCTCCGAAACCACCGCAACCGAAACGGTCACACCGGATACCGACGAGGTAGTATACGGTGATGTGAATGTGGACGGCAAGGTAACGATCGCCGACATTCTTACACTGAACAAGAACCTGCTCTGCGGCGAGAGCATGAGTGCACAGGGCACATTGAATGCCGATGTTGATGGGGATGGAAAGCCCACCTCCACGGATGCACTCAACATCCTCAAATACATCATCATGATCATTGACACACTTCCCGTATAATGCAAAACATCCCGAAAGCCCAACGCTTTCGGGATGTTCTTCTGTGTTGATTTTATCCTCTTGCCTCTGCCAGAATTTCCGCAAAGGTATTCCGCAGCTCCTCTGCCTTTTCAGTAGAATCCGCCTTGTCATAGAGCACCGCATTGGAGGCATCACGGAATGCAGCGATCAGCTCTTCATTTTCAAAATAGGGACTGATGACCGCAAGATCCTCCGAGTATTCGTTCATCTTTTCAAATGCCTCATACTGCATGCCCTTGAGCAGATCGCTCTCTGCAAGGTAGGTCTGTGCAGCATCACTCAGCGGAATGCCCTTTTCGATCCGCTGCAGATCTGCCATTTCAGTCGAATTGAGCAGAAAATCAAGCAGCATCGCCGATTCTTCCGGATGATCCGTATTCTTACTGATCGCATACATGGTCGCAGGCTTTGCATACCAGCCGTCACCGACCTTGGAAGCCGCATCCGCCGGATAATCCGTCACAATGTACTCATAGCCGTTGCGGACTGCACGGTCACAGTAGCTCGAACCGTCACTCAGCCACGCCACGATACCGGCATAAATACCGTCCTCCGGTGCAAGACGCTCGAAGTATTCCACCTGCGGCATGACCTTTTCCTCGATCAGACGGCGGTAGAATTCCAGCATCACCTGAATGTCCTCCGCCTCAAAATTCAGCTCACCGTTCATTGTCATGAACTGTTTGCCGCAGACCTGCTCCGCATAGGCGGTGATGAAGAACCACGAGGATTTGGAGGTCATCGCAACGGGGTACACCTCGCCGTACATGACCTTCGCCGCATCAAAGAAATCCTCCCATGTCTGCGGAACATCCAGCCCGTATCTGTCGTAAATGGTCTTGTTGATGTACACGCTCTGCGTGTTCAGTGCGATCGGCACAGCGTTCAGGCTGCCCTCCTGCATGCCGTAACTCAGCTCGTCCTCCGTGAAATTAGAAAGATCCACATGATCACTCAGCTGCTGAATGTCATAAAAGCCCTTGCCGTCCGGAGAGTACTGCTCGATCCATGCATAGTTGATCTGCATGACATCCGCCTCCGTACCCGAAACCATCTGCACGTCGCTGCGTGCCTGATAGCCGGACCACTCGGAATAATTGCACTTGACCTTGATCTCCGGATGCAGCTTTTCAAAGAGCTTGACCGCAGCAATGGTGTATTCATTCCGCTGGTCATTGCCCCACCATGACAATGTGATATTGACCTGCTCCTCGTGGGGGGTAATGACTTGCTGATCAGAACAGGCAGTTGTGAACAAAAGTGCAGCGGCAGCCGCTGTCATAAGCAGTCTGTGTTTCATTTTCATTCCTCCCCGTAGATGGTGTATGTATCCTTGCCCTTGCGTTTGGATTCGTACAGAGCCTTGTCCGCACACTGATAGAGCTTTGTGAAGGTGGTTCCGTGCGTCGGGAAGAATGCCACGCCGATGCTTGCAGAAACCTTGTATTTCCCGTCATCACCCGTGTAATTGTTTCTGAATGCTTCACAGAGCTGACGGCACTTTTCGCTGGTGTACTCTGTCAGATTTGCAGAAGTAGCGGAATTGGGCAGGTAGAGAAGAACGCAGAATTCATCGCCGCCCAGTCTGCCGAGGAAATCATCCGCACGGAACACCTCGTGAAGGATGTCACCGATACCTGCAAGCACCCTGTCACCGTACATGTGACCGAGGGTATCATTGACCCCCTTGAAATTGTCCACGTCAATGAGAATGAGTGCATACTTTTCCGGAGAATTGTCCAGATTGAAAGCTCTGTCAGCGGATTCCTCAAAGGAACGCTTGTTGAGCACACCGGTCAGCTGGTCGATATGTGCTTCCTTGTCAAGCACCTTCACCATGCGGTTGACGGGCTTGGAGATCCTGTGTGAAAGCCAGATGGTGATGAGCATTGCAGCAAGTGCCAGAATGAGGCTGACAATGATAATGAAGATCTGGACTTCGTTCTTTTCCCGCAGGATGATCTGTGTGGGAATGGAGCAGATGACCCTCCAGTTGTCACCGCAGCTGTTGACGTTGATGAGGTACTGCTTGTCCATGGAGGTCACAGAGGTCTGTGCACTGATGCGTTTACCGATCTCAGGATCCAGCGGGTTTCCGGTTTCACCGTCCACGGAGGAGTAGATGACAATGTCATTTTCCTCCAGCAGTCTGACCGTCATGTCGCCCATACCGCCCGGATGCTCGAATACCTCTTCCAGCTCCGTGGTATAGAATGAGGTCACAAGGACAGCGTTTTCGTTGACCTGCTTGACATAGTAAATGCGTTTGAAATCACCGTTGTAGCCGGTCGCCCAGCCGTCGTGCGTACGGCTGCGGTTGATCATGGCTTCAAGGTCGGTGTAGAGCTTCTCACCGAACAGCTCAATTGTGCCGTTGGACACCTTTCCGACAACGTGATTATTGCGGTAGACGATGCCGAAGTCCACAAAGTTTTCCATGATACAAAGATCAAAGAGCTTATCGGAAATGATTTTTTCCGTGGAAAGTGCCTCGTAGCCGTCCACACTGGTGTCAGTGGCATCGTACTGGTAGACCTCCTCCGCAACGAAAACAAGTGCACAGGTCGTTTCCATTTTGGATAAGTAGCTGTTGATGTTCATTTTCATCTGTACGGTCAGTGCGGAGGCCATGCTGCTGACCTTGGATTTGAGCACTTCATCTGTTTTATTCATCGCAAGCACAGAAATGAGGAATATCACAATGATGATAATGCCCGTGTAACCGAAGATCATGGATTTCCGGAGAACCTTGATCCTTTGGTTATGGTCGGTGTTCTGATTTGTCTGCATATTTTCAACCCCTCTCATATGTTTACAGATAGAACCCTCCTCTACATTATACCATAGATTTCCCGATAATGCAATGATATTTTATGAATTATCACACGAAAAAGCATCCGTTTCCGATGCCATCCGCTTGAGGAGGGCAAGGTCAAAGGCATCCACAGTGCCGCTGCCGTCCGCATCCATCCGCATGGAAGAAGTATTCCGCTGCAAAAGGTGATCCGCAGTACATGCCACGATCCTCTGCATTTCCTCTTCCGTATAGCAAGAAGCCCCCAGCTCATTCAGCTCGGTGTTGTAAAGATCCAGCGGCGTTTCGATGTTTCCGTCATAGAAATACAGGTCATAGCTGCCGGACTTCGTACTGCTGAACAGCATGCCGCCGCTTGGGAGAGGAAAGGGATCGGAGCAGTTATATGCAGGATCACAGAACGGCAGGGGAATGCCGCTTTCGAGCCGGACAATGCAGTCATTGTGCAGGTCAGCGGAGTGCCAACGAGTGAAAAACAGCCCGTTTTCCGAAGCCATCGGGTAATAGGCATGGATGTCCTCCTCGGTATACAGGCACCGGCTTTCACGGGTGAGCAGATCAAAAGCACAGATCTGCGTGCCGGAGCTGTCCGAGTTTGCATAGTAGATTTTGGAGCCGTCCGGAGAAAAGCAGGGCATGGACTCCTCACCGCCGCCCTCGGTGAGCATTACGATCTCCCGTGTCCGCAAATCGAGGAGAGCCAGTTCATAGACAAAACCATCCGTTTCCTGACTCCAGTGCCCACGCTTGAATACAATGTTTTTCCCATCCGGTGAAAATTTCGGATCCTCGTTTCTGAATCCGCTGTTTTTCGTGAGGTTTTCGATTTTGCCGCTGATGGTGTTGCAGAGAAAAATGTCCCATTCATCCGCAGCCGGATCAATTGCCATGAATGTGATGTCATAGCAGTGTGAGCCGAAATCCCCGTTCATTGCATGGACAAATGACGCATCCCCCAGCTCCTTTGCCGTTCCGCTGACCGGATCGCAGACATAGAGCCGGCTGTCCATCGCCCCATAGGAGGAATAGCTGTGAAAAAGAAGCGTACCGCCGGCAAGCGGAAGCACCGCCGCAAGCAGGAGAGAAGCAAAATGAGATACCATAAAAATCATCCTTTCTTTGGGAAACAGCCGGAGCCGCCGCCCCCGTATTGTCAGCATTATAACACCGATCCGCCCCAATGTCAACCCCAAAACAGAGCGACAGTTTCAAAAGGCGGCAGCCTTTGGCGGGTGGAGGGTACGCAGTACCCTCCATATATATAGCCCCTCCCCTCGGGGAGGGGTTGGGGTGGGGGAAAGTTTAAGTAAGCTCGGATTAAAAACTGATTTGCGTGATCCAAAAAATAAAACAGTTGACGTATCCGCAAATCGGATGTATAATAATAGGTAAGAAAAAACGACAGGAAAGGGGATCATCCATGCTCAATCTGATTCTCGGCGGCTGCGGTACCGGCAAATCCACACGTCTTGCGGAACGCATCGGACAGGATATTGCCGATGGGAAACAGGTACTCGTACTCGTGCCCGAGCAGTTTTCCTTTGAAGAGGAAAAACGCCTCTATCGTCTGCTCGGTGCCGCTGCATTCAACCACCTGCAAACATGCAGCTTTGCCACTCTTTCAAGAACCATCCTCCGGCTCTGCGGCGAAAACCTCCGTGCAGACCAGTATGCCAATGACCATGAAAAGCTTGTATTTCTCTATCAGGCGATCCGCAGCACTGCCAAGCGTGGGGATTTGCAGGTGTTGTCACGCCGGAGCGACTCGGCGGATTTCATCAGTGCCATGCTCTCCCTCATCGTCAAGCTCCGCAAGGCAGGTGTCACAGCCGAACGCCTTCACGATGCCGCCGCTGCACTGCCCGACCGGCTGCGTGAGAAAACAGCCGACATCGCCGTGATCCTTCTCGAATATGAACGCATCCTCACAGACCACGGCTTGTACGACAGTCTGACCGACCTCGGAGAAGCGGCTCTGCGTGCGGACGGACAGGGCTATTTCAAGGGCAAGCATATCTATATCGACGAATTCGACAGCTTTACCGGCGATCAGTACAGCATGCTCGATGTCATGCTCTCACAGGCGGAAAGCGTGACCGCCGCCATCCGTACCGATGAGCCGGATGCAAAGCTCTCCCTGATTTTCGAGGGCGGCAACCGCACCTGCCGTGCACTGGTGCGGATGGCAAAGGAGGACTATCACATTCCCGTGCAGATCGAACGCTGCACTGAGTACCTCCGTTCTCCCCACGCTGATCTTTGCTCCGTCAGCACACAGATCCTGCGTCCGGTCATCAGACGTGCAGAATACGGCGGTCATGTCCATATCATGCATGCTGCCGATCCCACCTCCGAGGCAGAATACATCTGTGCCTCCATTTCCGCAATGCTTGCAGAAAACAGCTCCCTGCACTGCCGTGATATTGCAGTTGCGGTCAGGTCGCTGGATGAGTACGCCTCCGTGCTTGAACGTGCAATGGAACGCTACGAGCTGCCCTGCCATATTTCTGCCGCCAATCCCGTGCAGCACACCGAGCTGATGCGGTATTTTCTCTCACTGCTTGCCGTGCTTGCGGATGGCAAATGGAATACGGAGCTGATCCTCCGCTGCATCAAGAATCCGTTCTCCGGCTATGATGCCGTTGCAGTGTCCATGCTTGAGCATTTCTGCTTCACATGGGGCATTGAGGGCGAGGACTGGCTCACGACGTTCTATGACGAGGAATCCGGCAATACCGACCGTGCTGAGCCGTTCGGCGGTGCGGCTCTCGAACGCACCCGTGTGCATTTTGTACAGAAAATGCAGAAGCTGACAGAGGAGTGTGCCGGAAAGGATGTCCGCAGCATCTGCGAAAAGCTCTGCCTGCACCTCTACGGCAGACAGGAGCACTATGCAGAGCATCTCGCCGCACTTGATGTGCTCCGCCGCCGTGAATTCACCACCCTCTGGAATATGCTCATGGAGATCATGGACACGATCGTGTCCTCCTGCGGCGGACAGGTCATGGACTTCACCGCCCTCTTTGAGCTGTTCCGCATGATGATCGGCAGCAGCACCTTCTCCGTACCGCCCCAGACCCTTGACAGCATCCAGATCGTCGAGGCACAGACCGCCCGTCTGAGTGATCCGGCAGTGGTCTTTGTGACCGGCATGAACGAGAATGTCTACCCCGGAGAGATCCAGCTCGGCGGCATGTTCACCCGTCAGGAGCTGGAGGAGCTGGAAAAGCAGGAGATCGTCATTTCCCGTATGTTCTTTGAACTGTATTCGGATGAACGCCTGCTCGTGCATAAGCTCTTTTCCGCACCCTCCCAGCAGCTTTTCCTGACCTGTCCCTCCGTGAATACGGCAGGGGAGATCGTCCGCCCGTCCATGGTCATCAGCCAGATCCGGACGATGTTTCCGGATGCGGAACAGCTCATCCTCCATGAACATGAGGTGCCGGTGAGCTTCTATATCCGCACGCCTGCGGCTGCCTATTTCCATTTTGTACGGAAGCTGCGAAGCGGAGATCCGGCAGTGCCGGCGATCCGTCAGGTGCTTGAAGAGCATCCGCTGTATGCGGAACGCATCCGCAGACTTTCCGAAACCAGCATTACCCCCGACCACCGTGTTGCACCGGAACGCATGCAGCAGCTCCTTGGTACACAGCTGACCTTTTCGCCGTCCGGCATTGAGGATTTCTACAAATGCCCGTTTTGGTATTTCTGCCGCCGCTGTCTGAAGCTCTATGTTCCGGAGCAGAACAGCTTTTCCTATGCCAATGCCGGTAATTTTGCCCATTACTGTCTGGAGCAGATCCTGAAAAAGTACAGTGTACAGCAGTTTGCAGCACTCTCACAGGATGAGCTTCTTGCAGAGATCCGCAGCTTGTCCGATGTCTTTTCCGTGCAGAATTTCTCTGAAGCTGTGCGGCGTGACGGCAGATTCCAGCTCAATTACCGCATGTCCGGCATGGGACTTTTGCAGGTGCTCCGGCATATGCAGGATGAAATGCGTGACGGCAAATTCGTTCCGGTCGGCTTTGAAGTCGAGGTCAGTGACACCAGCGTGCATGCCGCAGTACCGCCTCTGACGCTCAGAAACGGGGAGATCCGCTGTGTGGGCAAGATCGACCGTGTGGATCACTGTCAGGACGGCGATGCAGGCTATCTGCGAGTGGTGGACTACAAGACCGGCAACCGTGCCTTTGAGCCGGAAAAGCTGGCTCAGGGTCTGGATATGCAGATGCTGATCTACCTTTTCGCACTGGAACAAAGCGGACTGTACCCGAACGCAGTTTCCGGCGGTGTGCTTTACAGTCCCAGCGGTCAGCCGGATCAGGGGCATTATTCCGAACGTGAAAAAAATGCCGCCCCCGAGGACATTCTGAATGAATACTACCGCATGAAGGGTCTGCTCCTCGACACCGCCGCCCCCCTGATGGAGCCGGAGGTGCAAAGCGGTCATCTCCCCGTACTCGATGAAGGGAATACCACGCTTTACAGCGTGAGTGAGGAACAGATGCGGATGCTCCGTGAGCATGTGCAGAGAAAGATCTGTGATATGGCAGATGCACTGAAACAGGGCGAGGTCGCCCCCGACCCGTATCTGAACCAGCCCTGTGCCTACTGCGGATGCAGTGACCTGTGCGGCATGGAACGCAGACCGCCCGAAAAACTCAGCAAGGAAGAACGTTCTGCTGCGATCGAATCCGTATTCGGTACGCAGGAGGATACAGAAAAGGAGGAGGAAAGCGAATGAAATGGACAGCACAGCAGCAGTCCGCCATTGAGGACAGAGGACGGAGCGTCATCGTGTCCGCCGCCGCCGGAAGCGGCAAAACCGCTGTTCTGGTAGAGCGTCTGCTGGAGATCCTTTCCGATACAAATGCGGAAACCAGAGTCAGGGCGGAGGACATCGTGGTCGTGACCTTTACCAATGATGCCGCCGCCCAGATGAAACAGCGGCTCTATACCGCACTCTCCGAGGCAATGAACCGCCTTGGGGAGGATGCGGACGAGGAGCAGTACAGCTGGCTGTTACAGCAGCAGTCCGCACTTGCCAACGCCAATATTTCGACCATCAATGCATTCTGCTTTGACCTCATCCGTGAGAATGCGGACATCTGCGGTGTTTCTCCGCAGTTCCGAGTGGCAGAGCCTGCCGAGGAGGGCATCTACATCCGCAGGGCAATGCAGACTGTGCTCGAACACTGGAGCAGAACAAGGCGTGAGGACATGGAGCAGCTTTTCACATTCTTCTGTGCCAAATCCGACGAGGAGCTGGAGCATGTGATCCTTGCAGTCGCAGATTACATGAAATCCCTCGCATTCCCCGAACACTGGGCAGAAAAGGCAAAGGCAGTCTGCTCGGACACCGATGCCGTATTGGAAAAGATCCGCAATGCCCTTTGCAGTGAGCTTTCACAGGTGCTTGCTCTGGTCGGGGAAAGCACCCCCTTTGCAGAGCATGCCTTCACCGGAAAGGGTGAAAACAAATTCCTGACCGTCCTCACCGAGGACAGGGAGAATCTCACATTCCATCTCAACTTCCTCCGCACAGCAGAGAGGGAACATCTGCTTGACAGCCCTCTGGTGCATCAGGTGGAATTTTCCCGATTCCCCGGCATCCGGAAGGATGTCGAGGCTCACAGTAAGGCGGTTTTCCAGCAGGTCCGTGAGATCTACAAGAAGAAATACCAGAAGGCTGTGAAAACCTTTCTCCAGCCGCTGCGGTATCTGCGTGAGGATATGCGGGTGCAGCAGATCATCATTCCGCTTCTGCTGGAGATCACGCAGGATTTCCGGCAGGAGATGTTCGAGGAAAAGAAACGCCGCAACTCCCTGAGCTTTGATGACGGCGAACGTCTGGCACTTTCCCTGCTCGGCTCCATGGATGCGGACGGCAGGATCGTCAGAACGGAGCTGGGGGAAATGCTCTCACGCCGTTTCAGCCTTGTCATGGTCGATGAGTATCAGGACTGCAACAACAAGCAGGACTGTTTGTTCAAGCTCCTCTCCAGAAACTGCACATCCACTGAAAACGGGCTTCGCTACGGCGAAAACGCATTTCTGGTGGGCGATGTCAAGCAGTCGATTTACAGCTTCCGTCAGGCAAATCCCCGCAACTTCATGGATGCACTCCATGACAGCACACCCCTTGCAGAATGCAGCGAGGGGGACATTGCGAGGATCTACCTCAACCAGAATTTCCGCAGCTCCGAGGGCGTGATCGCCTGTGTCAATGCCCTGTTCCGCTGCGTGATGACCGAGGCATGCGGCGAGGTGACTTACGATGCCAATGAATTCCTCTATTTTGGTGCGGAGCATTACAAGGATAAGCCCGAAACCCAGACAGCGTTCCTCCTGACCGGAGCCGCTGACCCCGATGCTGCCGGCGATGCACAGGCAGAATGCACTGCCGCACGGATCCTCGAAATGCTCGAAAACGGCACCCCCGTCTATGACAGGGACGGCTCCGTCCGTCCGTGCCGTCCGCAGGATTTCTGCATCCTCCTGCGAACCAAGGAAACCGCCGCATTTGTCAAGGCACTTGCGGACAGGGGCATTCCGGCTTCCGGTGAGGAGCAGCCCGAATTCTTCACACGTCCGGAGATCCGCCGGATCTACAATCTGCTCCGTGTGCTGGACAACCCCCTGACCGATATTTCCATGGCTGGCATTCTCGTTTCTCCGATCTACGGCTTTACCATGGAGGATCTTGCAGAGCTGAAGATCCACGGCAGAAGAAAACGTATTTATCTCCAGATCAGAGCCTTTCTTGATGCCTGTGAAGCGGATGAAGAGCTGCGTGACAGCAGCCTTTCCCTCTTCCATAAGTGCAAAGCTTTCATGGCATCCTTTGAGAGAATGCGGCTCGATGCGGATGCACTGCCGCTGGAAACCCTGCTTTTGCATATCTACGATGAAACCGACCTGCTCTCCCTGCAAAGCCTCTATGAAGATGCACAGCTCCGCCGGAGCAATTTGCAGACCTTTGTCCGGCTTGCACAGAGCTACCGCACCAATGCCGACCTGAATGCACAAAGCGGACTTGGCAGCTGGCTGCGTTACCTCGACCATATTGCCGACAAGAATCCGGAGATCGAAAGCCAGCCGCAGACAGCGGAGGACTGTGTGAAGATCAAGACCATCCACAAATCCAAGGGACTGGAGTACCCCTTTGTCTTTCTGGTGCATCCGGAACGCAGTTTCAGCAATATCCCGACCAGAGATGTGCTCCACCTCGATGAAGAAGGCATGCTCGGTCTGCGGATGATCGACCGCACCAAGTACAGCAAATCAGCAACGGCGGTCTATCATTATCTGCTCTCCGACATTCTCCGCAAACAGAAAAGCGAGGAAATGCGGCTGTTCTATGTGGCACTGACACGTCCCCAGCAGCGGCTCTTCCTCGTCATGGACAGGGAGGAATGCCTGCATTTCTGCCGTGGTGCCTACAAGCCCAAGCCCGAGAAGGAGGATGTCCTGATGATGGCAATGCTCCTCGATGCATGTCCGCAGGCAGTCACACACCTTGCAGGCACAGCCTCCTCCATGCAGGACTGGATCCTGCAATTCCTGCTTTCGTGCAGGGAAGGGGAGTACCTGCTCCATGCACTGACGACGGGCGAGGATTGCTGTTCGGAGCTGGCGGAGTACATTGTGATGGATGCAGAGCCCGTTTTGCAGGAGGAAATGCCGGCTCCCGCATGCGTGGAGGCTTCAGCGGATGCCGAGCTGCTTGATCTGATGCAGCACCAGCTGGCGTTCCGCTATGAATCAAGACAGTCCGAGCTGGTTTCCAAATACAGCGTTACCGCCCTTTCCCATCCTGACACGGAGCAGCAGCTGGCAATGCCGCAGTTCATGCAGAAAAGCGGCAGCGGCAGCCGGTTGCAGGGTGCACAGAGGGGTACCGCAGTCCATAAAATGCTGCAATATATGGACTTTTCCGCAGCCGCAGAGGATCCCGAAGCAGAGCTGCACCGCCTGCAAAAAACGGGCTGCCTGACGGATGCCGAGGCGGAGGCTCTCAAGCCGGAAAAACTTTCTGCATTCTTCACATCCGACCTCTACCGGAGGATCGCCGCATCCGAAAGGGTGGAAAAGGAATGGCAGTTCTTTGTGGAGATCGGCGACCTTGCACTGCCGGAGGACTCCGGACTGCACCGGAATTATGCCGGCACGGACGGTATCCTCATCGGCACGATGGATCTGCTCTTCCGTGAAGCGGATGGCTGGGTGCTGGTGGACTACAAGACCGACTATGTGCGGAAGCCCGAGGAGCTGACGGAAAAATACAGCATGCAGCTTGCCCTGTATCAGAAAGCAGCGGAACGCATTCTTGGCGAGCCGGTCAGGGAAGCATATCTCTACTCGTTCACACTGGACTGTGCGATCAGAGTGGAACTGGAAAAGGTAGATTTTTGTATGGAGGACAGAACATGAAAGAGCTGATGAAGCAGCGTATTGACGCATTGATTGAAAAAGACCTGAACTGCGGTGTGTTTGTGGGTGCCAATGCCGCCGTTTACCGTGGGGGTGAATGCCTGTACAGCAATTCCTTCGGCATGGCGGACAGGGAAAACGGCATCCCGATGCAGGAGGATTCCATCTTCCGCATTTATTCCATGACCAAGCCCGTGACTGCCGCTGCCGTGATGCAGCTGGTGGAGCGTGGCATTCTCGAACCGCAGATGCCGGTTTCGAGATTCATTCCGGAATTCGCCGCCCCCGAGGTCTACGAGCCGGACGGCACCGTCCGTCCGGCAAAGAGCGAGATCACCATCCAGCACCTTTTGAATATGCAGTCCGGTCTGACCTACGGCGACCGGTGGTCGCTGACGCAGAAGGACACAGCGAAGCTTTTCGGTGAAATGGATGCACGCCGTGACGGTGAAGAACCGATGGACACAGCGGAATTCTGCCGCCGCATTGCGGACATCCCCCTCCAGTTCGACCCCGGCACCAACTGGGACTACGGTGTTTCCGCCGACATCCTCGGCGGTGTCGTGCAGGCAGCAACGGGTATGGATTACCGTGATTATCTGCGTGAAAACATCTTCCTGCCCCTTTGCATGAATGATACGGATTTCTATGTTCCCGAGGAAAAGCAGCACCGTTTCACAGCGGCATATGCCTTTGGTGAGGATGGTCTGGAGCATGACGGCGGCTGTCACCTCGGTCTGAACGACTACCGGACAAAGCCCGTGTTCATTTCCGGCGGTGCAGGACTCTGCTCAACCATTACGGACTATGCAAAATTTGCCTGTGCCCTTGCAAACGGCGGCACCAGTGCGGACGGTGTACGCATTCTCAGCCCGAAGTCCGTTGAGTACATCCGCACACCGCAAGTGCCCAACTCCATGCTCCTCCCCAAGGGCTGGGATTCCCTCAAGGGCTATGATTACGGTTCCCTTGTGCGGGTGCTGACCTCGAAGAAGGATTTCGGCACGCTTGCAAATCTCGGCGAATTCGGATGGGACGGCTGGACGGGAACCTATTTCACCGTAGACCCGACCGAAAACCTTGTGATCCTGTTCTGGATTCAGGTGGCATGTGCCGGAACGTCAGAAACCGCAAAGCTGATGAGGAATGCGGTGTATGGGTGTTTGGACGAAATCCCTTCAAAACCGCAGAATAAAAAGCTGACAATCCATTGGAGTGATCCGCTGCCAATTAAGGAGGCGATTGTTTCAGAAATTGCCCAGCAGTCCGGTTTGTATTACCTTACTCGTGTGTATGGCGGTAAAGAAACAAGTTTGTACATAGGAAAATCTGAAAGGAACATTGCCAACCGCATCAAGCATCATGATGAATCATGGCTGCACGATTACAGAGGAAAAATTTTTGTTCGAATCGGTACAATCACTGGTGAGAAAAACGTGACAAGAGAAATGGTGAATGATGCAGAAAGCGGTTTGATTTTTGAACATGGTGATATCCTGCGAGAAAATGTGAAGAAGTGTTACCACTATACTTATACGGAGCTCTATGAAATCGCAAACAAGGGAAACCGTTTTGAATTGCATCCCTATTTCCGTATGCATGACCATCCGGATTATGATTGATAGTTCACATTTTTTGTGAATAGAGCATAATATGGCAGGGGGAGAGTATCCCCATTATGAAAAAAGGAGAACACCTGCCATGCCAAAGATATTTTTAAGCCCCTCCACACAGGAGTTTAACCCATATACCGGCGGCGGCAATGAGGAGCAGTACATGAACCTCCTCGCTGACCGCATGGAACCCTACCTCCGTGCAAGCGGCATCACCTATGTCCGGAATGACCCCGAACGGGGTGCCGCCGGTGCAATCGCTGATTCCAATGCCGCCTACTACGATGTCCATCTTGCTCTGCATTCCAACGCCGCACCGCCTCAGCTTGCAGGAAAACTGCGTGGTATCGACATTTATTTCTCTCCGGCAAGCGAACAGAGCGAACGGCTCGCCACCATCATTGCCAATAATTTCAAGAGCATCTACCCCCTGCCCGATAAGAGCACCGCACGCCCCACCTCCAGCCTCGGTGAGGTCACACAGACAAGGGCAGTCGCTGCGTTCTGCGAGATCGGCTACCACGACAATGTGCAGGATGCCGCATGGATCCGTGGCAGCCTTACACCGATCGCTGCCAATCTCGTGCAGTCCCTCTGTGATTATTTCGGCATTCCCTTCGTTGAACCGCAGGCGATCCGCCGTGGAATGGTCACGACCGACGGCTCGAACCTCAACCTCCGGAGCTACCCGAGCACCAGCTCCCGTGTCATCGCCTCCATCCCCAACGGGGCAATGGTCACGATCTACGGCACCGTCAACAACTGGTACGTTGTGTCATGGAACGGTCAGACCGGCTATGTTTCAGCGGATTATGTGGTGATCGGATAATAGCAAAGCCCCTGCCGTCCGGCAGGGGCTTTGCTTTGCTCTATCATTCAGCAGTCTGCATTGCACATCCGATCGGCTGTGCGATGCTCCGTTCTTTCCGCAGTTTGGACGAAAGCAGGAATTGGAATGCAATATAATTCAGACCAAGTGCCCCGAACCATGCCACTGTTTCTGCGTACGCAGTCGCACGGAAACCAACCTCGGACATCAGGAGCACGATCACCATGATCCGCATTACCATCTCAACAATGCCCGAACACATCGGAATCAGAGGCTTTCCCATGCCCTGTACGCCGCTGCGGTATACGAACAGGAAATCCACACCGCAAAGCGTGATGCCGCAGATGGGCAGAAACTCCATCGTCAGTGCAATGGACTCCTCACCGCTGAGCATGAGTGACGCAAGCTGACGGGGGAAGAATACCATCACCGAGCCAAGCAGGATATAGGAAATGAGTGCGATCGTCAGGCAGACGTGCAGTCCCTGACGGATACGGGTGAATTTTCCGGCACCATAGTTCTGGCTGGTGAAGGAGGACATGGTGAATCCGGCAGTGCAGGCAGGCTGCATGAAGAGATTGATATAGCGGCTGCATGCGGAATATGCCGATGTATAGGCAACACCCATGCCGTTCACAAAGTACTGCACCACCATGCAGCCGATCGCTGTGATGGAGTTCATGCAAGCCATCGGGATGCCGTTTTTCAGAAGCTCCAGCATCATGGAAAGCTCTGCACGGAAATCCGCCGCCGTCAGCCGGATGATCTCAATTTTCCGGAGCCTGAGCAGGCAGATCAGTGCCGACATGACCTGTGAAAATACCGTTGCGATCGCTGCACCCTCTACACCCGAGTGCAGACCGAAGATGAAAATGCAGTTGAATACAATGTTCACAACAGTTGAAGTGATGATCGCAAAGAACGGCGTGCGGCTGTCGCCGAGTGCACGAAGAATGCATGCACAGAGGTTGTAGGCGATATTCGCCGAAAGTCCGCCAAAAATGATGTAGCCATAGCACAGGCTGTCCGCAAGGATCAGCTCCGAGGTCTGCATGGCGATCAGGACATCTTTCAGAAAGACAAGGCTGAGAACGGTCAGCACGATGCCGATCCCTCCGGAAAGCAGGATGGATGCAGCGATGGACCTCCGCAAGCGGCTGTAATCGCCTGCACCGTAGCTCTGTGCGGTCAGGACGATGAAGCCGTTCGCCATGCCGAGCGTAAAGCCGATGATGAGAAAGGTCAGCGAGGACATGTTTCCGACTGCGGCGAGGGCGTTGTCACCAAGTCCCTTTCCGACAATGATCGTGTCCGCAATGCTGTAGAGCTGCTGGAGCAGATTGGTGAAGAACATCGGAATGTAGAAGCGTAGGATCAGCGGAGCGATGCTCCCTTTTGTCAGATCATAGGTTTGTGCCATAAATGATCCCTCCTTTGTCTCTATTATACCGGTTTTCTGTCTTTTTTTATATCAAAAAACTTGCATTTATAAAAAAAGTGTGGTACAATACAGGCAGGGGAGGCGTTAGAAGATGAATACCAACCGTGATCTGAATTACAGGCTCTACATGCAGAAGCTGGACGGCTTTACACGCACCTCCTTCCGCAGTGAATTTGACCATTATATGGTGATACGGGCAGGGGATGTCGAAAGAGTACGCCGGAATTTCAAGGAATTCCGCAAGGATTTCTGGTCTGGAAAAGGACAGCTTTCGGACGATCCGCTTCGCAACAGCATCTACCATTTTGTTACCGCCATTGCCGTGATCGGGCGGCTCTGCGTGGACGGGGGACTCGGGCACGACGAAGCCTACACCCTCGGGGACATCTACATCCGCCGTGCCGACAAATGCACTTCACCGGAAGAGATCGTGGATCTTTTCGAGGAAATGGCGGTGGATTATGCCCTGCGGATGCGTGACCTCCGCAAGAATAACGTTTTTTCCTACCATATCCGGCGGTGCATTGATTATATCTATGAGCATCTGCATGAAAAGCTGACCGTGGCAGAGCTTGCGGAATATACGGGATTGAGCAAGACCTATCTTTCCAAGCTGTTCCAGAAAGAAACCGGCACGACCATCAAGGATTTTGTGCTCCGTGCGAAGATCGAAACGACCAAGAACATGCTGCGTTATTCAGATTTTTCCTATCTGGAGATCTCGCTCGCACTGGGCTTTTCCTCGCAGAGTGCGTTCATCAGTGTGTTCCGCAGATACTGCGGCATGACACCGAAGCAGTACCGTGATGGGGAAGAAACGAAAATGTAAAAGAACAGGGCTTTTGCGGCATTGCAAAAGCCCTGTGTTTCTGTAAAAATGATCAACAGATGCAGTCAGCAGACCGCCGTAAACATCCCGTTTATAGTGCCACATTCACAATTCTCGTATACTGCCGCAGTGCATACTGCCCGTCATGGGCTTCCCCGAGGAAACTGTCGGACATGTTTCCGGCACGCATCACACGGTTGACACCGCAGCGGATGAGCAGCTCCGTCAGCCTTGCACGTCTTGACGGGGCACAGATCAGTCCGGCAGTCTGCAAACAGCCCTTTGCTTTCCGCAGATGCGTCATCATTTCACGCTCCGGCAGCCGCTTGATGATGCAGTTGCCGTACATGTAGGAAAGCTCCAGCGAATTGTCCGCTGCGATCGTCAGACTGCACTGCTTGCCCTGATACACCTTGCCGCCGGAACGATCGGGCGGCAGTAGCGTACATTCAAGCATATCCGAATACCGCCGCAGCGTCATTTCTGCAATCGCCCCCATATCCTGCACCGGATGCAGCACAGCCGCCTGCTCCAGATAGGGGAGGAAGGTCTTAGCAAAATCATTCAGATCATCCATGTGCGGTGTGTCGAGATAGATCACCTGCACCGAGCTGCACAGAAGCTGCTTGGTGATCATGATGTGCTCTGCAAGTGCGGCAAGCTCTGCTTCTTTGTGCTCATATCCCGAAATATAGGCGAATCCCAGCTTGTGCCCCCATTCAATGATACGGCATCCGGCAGGAGCCAGCCTTCTGACCGCCGTCACCGCCTCATCACCGCCCCAGACGGCAATGCCGTCGGAAACCTCCGCCATTTTCCGCAGTGCTTCAATATCGGAGGAGGGCGTGTCGAAGATGTAGATATAGTCACGCAGCTTCGGCTCAATGTCGATCAGGTGACTGAAAATTTCAAGCGTCAGCCCCTGATCCGCACTCGGGAGCTTGAGGATGTTGATATTGCCGGCAAGCAGTCCCTCTGCCACACTGTACGCAGGCAGAATGTCCATATTTCCAGCCGCAATATGCAGGAGCGTTCCCAGCGGTCTGGGACATACCTCGATGCGTTCAAAGCCCAGCGGCGGACCGGTCAGCTTTGGCTCAAAGAACCGCTGTCCCAGCTCTGCCTTTACTTTGTACTCCATGCTGCTCCTACGCAGCATGCGGACTGCCGTTTGCAGGGAATGCTCCATGTTTTCAAGCTGGATCTTCTGCGTGATCTGGTAGAAGTCCCCACGTTTGAGCCTGCTGCTCAGTTCGTCAAATGCAGCGATCACCGTTTCCGTACTCAGCGGCTGATGGAGAATGGTTTCATTGATGCGGTGCTCCAATGTGCTGAGGATCCGGTTCTGCTCACCGGAATCATAGATCATGCCGTTTGCAAGTATCATAAAACGCCCTCCGTCTGCTGCAAAAGCTCCGCTGCTCCTGCTGCACATGTCCTGATGTCACGCAGCCCCACACGCCCGATGATTTCAAGATACGGCGACTGGATGCCGCATTTGCATTTCTCGCCGTCATGCAGGACACCCAGATCGTCCGTCATGACACTGAGGATCGGGGTCGCACTCACCATCGGCGTGATGAGGTTGACCAGTCCCACTGTGCCGTTGGGGACGGGTTCGAGGGTGTGCACATTGCGTATGATGACTCTGCTGTACGCCGGCACATGGAAATGATGCTCCGGACAGTCACAATAGAGGATCGGATGCTCCGCCGCACCGAAAAACTCCACAATATTTTCTTCCGCAACGCCCAGCACCTTCTTCACCAGTGCATAGAGCGTTTTCTTGTCCACCTTTTCCGTGTAGAACTGTTTCCAGCCGCCGCCGAGCATGATTTTCGACTGCTCCGGCAGGGTGACATGAATGCCCCGTTCGTCCATTCTCCGGAGCAGGAAATAAGTATAGGACGGAAAGCCCATGAACCGGACCGGAGCAGTGGACTCACTGTACTTTTGCACAGCTTCAATGATACCCTCAAGATCCGGCTTGTACTCGCCGTTTTCGTAATGCAGAGCATAGGTGCGGCTCAGTGCGGGTGCAAAAAACGTCGAGCCGAAAGCGGTTTTCGTCACAGCCATATCATTGCCCCTGTGCGGCTTGTAGCCGAGGATGATGTAATGTACCGGACGGAACGAAAGCAGCCCACGCCATTTCGCGATTTTCAGTACCATCCGCAGACCGCAGAGCAGGCTCCCCGTATCCATTCCGATGCGGCTGTACTTTCCTTTTGTGCCGGAGGAAGTCGCCTTGATGGGCATTTTCCATTCCGGACAGGAGTACATGCGGTGCTTTTTGAACAGCACGGTCGGCAGAAAGGGCAGCTTTTTCAGGTCGGCATACCGGACGAGCATTTCCGGCGTGAACTGCAGCTTTTCCAACATCGTGCGGTACTGCTTGCAGTTGGCATACTGATAGGCACAATTCTCCCGCACTGCTGCCAGAAACTGGTCATTGGTGCTCTGGGTGTCGAATGGATCCTCCGTGCGGAAGAGCTGTTTTCTCTCGTTCATGCTGACGCTCCTTTTCCCGAAATTTCGTACAACCTCTATTATACCAGAAAATGATGAAAATGTCCAGCTTCTGCGAATTTTTCGGCACATGTAACAAAAATCCCTCCCCGTTTTCAGCAGGGGAGGGATTAGTGCGTTCATGCATTTTCTTGCAGAATGTCCCGATTACTTTGCTTTTTCGCTTTCGAGGAACTTGTAAACCACAGCTGCAAGAGCCGCACCAACCAGCGGGCCTACGATGAATACCCATACGCAGACGATCGGTGCAGTGTTGCCTGTGAGAGCTGCGATGATCGCAGGACCAAGGCTTCTTGCAGGATTCACGGAAGTACCGGTCAGACCGATACCCAGAATGTGCACGAGTGTCAGCGTAAAGCCGATCACAACGCCTGCGAAAGAGCCGTGATCAGCCTTCTTGGATGTAACACCGAGGATGGTGAACACGAAGATGAAGGTCAGAACCACTTCCACGAGGAGACCAGCAACAATGCTGTCATTCACGCCTGCAAGACCGTTGGAGCCGAAGCCGCCGGTCATGTCAGTCACGCCGCCCACGCCGAAGATGATGGCGAGAACGCTTGCACCGGTCAGGGCACCCAGACACTGAGCGATCACATAACCGATGAAATCGGCAACGCTCATGCCGCCGCTGATGAGTACGCCGAGGGAAACTGCCGGATTGATGTGACAGCCGGAGATGTTGCCCACGCAGTACGCCATGCCAACGATGACCAGACCGAACGCCAGAGCCGTCAGGATGTAGCCGCCGCCGTTTGCAGCATCACAGCCTACCAGCATTGCCGTACCGCAGCCAAGGATGACCAGCACCATCGTACCGATGAATTCCGCAATGTACTTTTTCATAGAGTCCATATGTTTTTCCTCCTTTCTTCAAATATGTATAAATAAGCATGATGCTTTGTTCACGAAATGTATTCACTGCCATTAAAACGAAAAAACTGTGCGTTCACAGCCGTTCCGGAATCATCAAAAAACATATATCTTACATCAAAATATCCGCTGCTTTTGGAACCCATTACCTGTAGTTTCGGAGTGCAGTTTTTGCCGTCTGGATGAGGATTCAGAAAGATGGCATCAGAAAAGGAAAAGACCCCATCCTGTGAGTGGACATGCAGCACAATGTTCCCAGAACTTCCGCTGTTCAGCGTGGAAAGCAGATAGGAGATCGTTTCTTTTGCACCATCCTCATTCAGATCATATTGCAGTGCATATACTGAGTGGGCTGCACCCAGTTTCCCGCATTCTGCGATTTCATCCGCATAATACAACTGCAGTGCCGCATCTTCAGTCTGGACAAACTCCGGAAGTATGTCCTCTGCAACGACTTCGGGTTCCTCAACTGTCCGGACACCGGAACACCCTGCAAACAAAAACGGCAAACTCAAAAAAATACAAATTCTTTTCATAATTTCCTCATTTTTAAACTAAATACATTATACCACATTTTCCGACATCGGTCAACCCAAAATTATCAGTGTGTTTTTGTGGAATCTGACAAAAGGGGAGGGAACCGCACGCCCTCATAAAAACAAGAAAGCCCTCCAAAATGGAGAGCTTTCAGATGTTCAACGGCTCAATTGCCGTGCTGGTGCGGATAAAAGGACTTGAACCTTCACCCCCTTGCGAGGACTAGCACCTGAAGCTAGCGCGTCTGCCTATTCCGCCATATCCGCAGCACCACAAAGGCAATTGTCTGAATCAGGGAAATGGTGCGGATAAAAGGACTTGAACCTTCACCCCCTTGCGAGGACTAGCACC
>JAFTQJ010000024.1 GCA_017462785.1 Oscillospiraceae bacterium
AGGTTCAAAGGGCTTTGCCCTTTGGCGGGTGGAGGGTACGCAGTACCCTCCAAACATAGCCCCTCCCCTCGGGGAGGGGTTGGGGTGGGGGCAGTTACAGGATGCCCAACCCTAAGAAAAAGGACTTTTTCTACAAGCTGAAACGGCTTTCGCCGTTTCATGTACTGCATTTTCTGGCAAAAGGAGAATTATCGTGAACATTTTAATTGTAGGCTGCGGAAAAGCTGGCAGTCTGCTGACGCAGACGCTTTGCAATGAGGGACATAATGTCACTATCATGGATATTGACAGCGAGGTCGTCACCGATATGGTGGATAACTATGATGTGCAGGGAATCTGCGGAAACGGACTGATCCTCAATGATCTGCTGGAAGCGGATGTGGAGCATACCCACATCATCGTTGCAATGACGGAATCCGATGAAGTCAACATCATGTGCTGCCTGATGGCAAGAAAGAGCAAGGCACGGCACAGCATCGCAAGAGTCCGCAACCCTGCCTATGCCGATCAGATGGTGTTCATGCGTGAGGAGCTGGGTGTGAGCATGATGGTCAATCCGGAATTCCACACCGCCAACGAAATCGCAAGAATGCTGCGTTATCCGAATGCCATCCATGTTGAAACCTTTGCAAAGGGCAGGCTTGACCTTGCAGAGATCCGTGTTGCTCCGGACAGCATTCTGGACGGGCTGGTTCTCTACACCATCCCCAAGAAGATCAAAGTGCACCTGCTGGTGTGTGCGGTGGAACGGGGCGACGAGGTCATCATTCCGGACGGTAATTTCGTGCTCAGGGGCGGCGACCGGATCTATATCACCTCACCGCACAGCGAGATCGGCAATCTGCACCGGCAGATCGGTGAATTCCGTTCCCGTGTGAAGTCCGTGCTCATCATCGGCGGCGGAAGGATCACCTACTACCTCACCAACCAGCTGCTGGAGCTGGGCATCAGTGTACGGATCATTGAAATTGACGAGGAACGTGCGGAACGGCTGAGTGAGTACTTCCCCAAGGCGAGTGTGATCCGTGGCGACGGTACGGATCAGGATCTCCTGCTGGAACAGGGCATCGAGAATGTGGATGCCTGCATCTGCCTGACGGGAATTGACGAGGAAAACATCATCCTTTCGCTCTATGCGAAGAAAATGGGGGTGGAAAAGATCGTCACGAAGATCAACCGTTCTTCTCTCCGGATGATCTCTGACAGCGTGGGGCTGGAGAATATCATTTCTCCCAAGACCACCACAGCCGACCTCATTTTGCAGTATGTCCGTGCGAAGCAGAACGCCGAGGACAGCAACATCATCACGCTCTACCGTCTTGCGGAAGAACGGCTGGAGGCGATCGAGTTCATCATCCGTGAACAGGCAAGGTATGTGGGGATCCCCCTCAAAGAGCTGCGGATGAACAGCGGTTTCCTGATCGCTGGCATCATTCGTGGCAGCAAGCGGATCATTCCCAGCGGTCTTGACATGCTGAAGATCAATGACAGCGTGGTGGTCGTGACGACCAAGAGCAAGATCACGAGCCTTGATGACATTTTCGAGAACTGAGAACGGAGGATGCTATGAATTACAGAATGATCCTCTATCTTTCGGGGCAGATCCTCCGTGTTCTCGGAGGGCTGATGATCCTGCCGCTTCTGGTGGCTCTGATCTACAACGAGCCTGCAAGCCGCAATGCCTTTGCCTTCACAGCATTGGTGCTGCTGGGAACAGGAAGCCTGATCACATGGAAAAAACCCGAAAACAAGTCACTTTACAACCGTGAGGGTCTTGCGACCGTAGCCATTGCATGGCTGCTGGTTTCGATCTTCGGCGGCATTCCCTTCCTGCTTTCGGGGGATATTCCCAATTATGCGGACTGCATTTTTGAGATCACCTCCGGTTTTACAACGACCGGCTCGACCATCCTCACGGATGTGGAGAGCATGTCCCATGCAACACTGTTCTGGAGGGCTTTCTCCCATTTTCTGGGCGGTATGGGTGTGCTGGTCTTTATGCTGGCGATCCTGCCGCACAATGATACACGCACGATGCACATTGTCCGTGCAGAATCCCCCGGTCCGACCGTGGGCAAGCTGGTGGCAAAAATGAGTTTCTCCGTACGCATTCTCTATGGAATGTACATTGCACTCACGCTCATTATGACGGTGTTCCTGCTCTTTGGCGGCATGGATCTGTTCGAGGCTCTTTGCCACGCCTTTGCGACCGCTGGAACGGGCGGCTTCGGCATCACCAACAACAGTATAGCGGACTACAACAGCGTCTATATCGATGTGGTCATCACCATTTTCATGGGGCTGTTCGGCATTAATTTCACGCTCTACTACCTTCTTTTAATGAAGAAATGGAAATCCGTGCTCCAGAATGAGGAGCTGCGTGTATTTCTGGGTATCTGTGTTGTATCCATTCTCCTGATTGCATTCAATATCATGAACATCTACGGCAGCTTCTGGCAGGGACTGCGGTACTCCTCCTTTCAGGTCATGTCCACGGTTTCAACAACGGGATTTGCAACAGCAAATTTCACTGACTGGCCGGTATTTTCTCAGATCATTCTCATTCTGCTGATGTTCGTGGGCGGCTGTGCTGGCTCCACGGGCGGCGGTCTGAAGGTCATGCGGATCCTGCTGCTGTTTAAAATCGCAGTCAGACAGATCCGCTGTGCACTCAATCCACGTGCGGTCATTACAGTGAAGTGTGACGGAAAGGCAGTCGAAAAGGACGTGGTCAGCGGAACGGCAGCCTATTTTGTGCTGTTTGCGTTCCTGCTCGCACTTTCCGTCCTGCTGCTCTCACTGGATGGGCATGATGTGGGAACGACGGTGACGGCGGTCATTACCTGCCTGAACAATGTCGGTCCCGGTATCGGAGAGGTCAATCCCTCCGGCAACTTCTCAGGCTTCTCAGAATGGGCAAAGCTCCTCCTGAGTATGGATATGCTGCTGGGCAGACTGGAAATCTATCCCCTGCTGGTGCTGTTCACATGCAGAAAGAATAAATGAGAAAAAGGACATCCTTCGTTTCGGGAAGGATGTCCTTTCTTTGTCAGTGTCTGGGGCTGCGTACCTTGGAAAGATGCCGCAGATCTTCAAATTTGGGCTTGAATTTGTGATAGATCTGCTTGGTCCGCTGTCCGTCCTTGTAATAACGTGCAAGAGCATTGTTGAAGGATACCAGATCCGTGGAGTCCGAGATCATCTCACAGACTCTGCTGACGGTTTCCTCATCCGTGTTCTTACCCAGCAGATTACGGACTGTGTTGTGGTACTGCACCGTGAACAGGGGGGATTCCTCCTGCGGTGCATGCTTTGTCAGCAGATCAGCCAGCACGTTTTCCTCCTCTGCCGGCTTTGCATACTGGTCACAGATCGCTGCAAAGCTTGGCAGTTCCGACTGCTGCAATGCCTGTACAAAGGCATCATAGCCGCTGAGAGGCGTTTCCGGCACAGGAGCCTCCTCCTGCACAGGTTCCTCCGCTTCAGGTTCTGCGAGAGCTGCCGCAATGGACGGGGCAAGCTCCAGATGGATGGGATTCTCTGTAAGATAGTGTGTACAGAAATCCAGTCCCAGCAGAAAATCCTTGTCCTTGCTGATGATATACAGATCCTCCGTACTGCCGCTGCCCATCAGGTAGCCGGTGTACAGCATCAGCTGCAGATCCAGTGCATTCTTCACAGGATCGCCGTTTCTCGGACTTACAGCGACTTCATTGAGCTTGACTGCCGCCTTGCAGGCGATGAGCTGTTCATATAAGCCGAATGTCAGACCGCAGCGGTTGTGGGTGTAGAAAATATGCAGCGTGTCCTCCTCTGTCAGCTGTTCCATGCCGGTCAGCCCCTCAATGTAGACGTTTTCATAGTCCACCAGATAAATTGCCATTTTGTTTTCACCACCTTTGTCTGATCGCTTCTCCCAGACCCGCAAGCAGTCTGAAAGAATGCATTTTCCCATATCCGTCTGAGAAGCCGGATATATAAAAAATCCATCAGCGGAGCTGATGGATTTTCTGGAGGCGCCACCCGGATTTGAACCGGGGATCAAGGTGTTGCAGACCTACGCCTTACCACTTGGCTATAGCGCCGAAAAAAATGGAGCGGATTACGAGGCTCGAACTCGCTACCTCCACCTTGGCAAGGTGGCGCTCTACCAGATGAGCTAAATCCGCTTAGTGGCGACCTGGATGGGACTCGAACCCACGACCTCCGCCGTGACAGGGCGGCGTTCTAACCAACTGAACTACCAGGCCTTATGGTGGGAGCTACAGGGCTCGAACCTGTGACCCTCTGCTTGTAAGGCAGATGCTCTCCCAGCTGAGCTAAGCTCCCGACCAACTGTCGTTTTGGCTTTCGTTTTTATCACTCTTGCCTGACGACTTTATTATTATACCACAGCTTTTTTGATTTGTCAACCCCTTTTTTCAATTTTTTTTGATTTTTTTGAAAAAAGTTTTTGGAATGATGAAAAACGGCTTGATATTGGCGTTTTTTGAGAAAAGTTTTTTTGAGATGAACCCCAAGGATCCCCCCCCTCGGGGAGGGGCTATACTTGGAGGGTACTGCGTACCCTCCACCCGCCAAAGGACTTCGTCCTTTGAACCCCACAAGGTTTTTCGACAGACTGAGCCGGTGCAAAGCACCGGCTCTAAATCCTCTATTTGAATCGTTAATCCTTCCCTGCCATATGGACATCCACCTGCGGATAGGGCATGGAGATGCCGTTTGCGTCGAATGCTTTCTTGATCTGCTCGTGCATATCATAATGGAGATCCCAATAATGATCGTTCGCTGTCCACACCTTGACAAAGAGCACCACGGCACTGTCATCGAATCTGCCCACTCTCACCAGCGGAGCAGGATCCTCTGCGGCGAGGGGGTGTGCCTGAATCAGCTCTGCGATCACCTGCTTTGCCTTTTCAAAGTCGGCATCGTAGGAAATGCCGATCTCCAGATCAAGGCGACGCATTTCCTTTTCGGAGTAATTCACGATCACGGATTCCGCTACCTGACCATTGGGAATGAACACCACAGTCTGGTCGCTGAGTACCAGCCGTGTCTGGAGGATGCCCACGCTCTTGACGGTACCGGTCACATCACCGAATTTCACAAGATCGCCCACCTTTAAAGGCTTGGTGAACATGATGAGGAAGCCGCCTGCAACATTGGCAAGGCTGTCCTGCAATGCAAGACCGATGGCAAGTCCGGCGGTGCCGATGACGGTGACGATCGAATCCATCGGGACATTGAGCACGGAGAGGACAATGACGGCAACGATCACATAGAGCAGGACGCTGATGACCGAAGTCAGGAAGCTGCCGGCAGTCGGGTCGATCGTTGTTCTCTTTAATGTACGCTTGATGATCTTCATGAGTGCTTTTGCAAGCATCACGCCGATGAAGAGCACCAGCAATGCGGAGCCGACGGACGGCAGGATGGACTTGATGAAATTCAGCAGACCCGTCAGCAGCGTGGAAACCTCCTCCGCCTCCTGTGAAATGGCGGCTTCAATTTCCGTTTCGGTATTCTGCGTCAGAAACAGAGCATTCACAAACTTCATAAATATGTTCTCCTTTGTTCTTCGATTTCCCCACACCTATTATACAACAGCGTTCCCCACTTTGTCAAGATTGCAAAAAACTGGAAAATCTCCCTCCCAAGAAATCTATGTGTAAAAAAAGTGAAAAAATTTCAAAAAAAGCTTGCAAAAGACGAAGAACTATTGTATAATAGAAATGTATGCTGAATTTTCAAGAACGGAGTGTGAGTATATGAATTTCCAATCAGCTGTCAACCACATCAACATGCTTGCAGGCGGTTCCATTCCCGGTCAGGATCTGCTGGATTCTTCACAGATCTGGGGCGTTACCATTGCAGGTCTTGGCATCGTTTTTTCCTGTCTGGTACTTCTGGTATTGGTGATTTTCCTCTTTGGCAAGATTTTTGAGGTGATCAACAAGAAGAAGGCTGACAAGCAGGCTGCAAAGGTAGCGGCAAATGCTCCCAAAGCAGTTCCCAAGCCCGCTGCTCCTGCACCGTCTGCACCTGCTGCATCTGCTCCCGCTGCATCGGATGACGATGAAGTAATCGCTGTCATTTCTGCGGTCATTGCTGCAATGAGTGCTGCGGATGGTACGACCTACAAGGTTCGTTCTGTCAAGCCCGCTGCATCCAGCTCTCTCGGCGGACGCACTGCATGGGCGATGGACGGCAGACGCAACAACGTAATGCCGTTTTAATTCAGAAGTAAAGGAGTATAGGATATGGAAATTTTAAATATTCTGATGGATATCCTGATGGGTCTGTGGGAAACCAGCGGACTTCGTGCCCTGATGGACAGTCCTGAAAATCTGCTGATGATCCTGATTTCATTCGTTTTCATGTATCTTGCAATCGTATGGGAATTTGAGCCGCTTCTGCTGCTCCCGATTTCGTTCGGTATGTTTCTAACCAACCTGCCAGCTGTTCTGCCCGAGGATATGATGTACCATGCAGAGTTCTGGACAATGGAACAAAATGCTGACTGGCTCTTCACCGTCCTGCATGACGGCGGATTGCTCGATAAATTGTACTTAGGCGTTAAGCTCCAGATCTATCCCTGTCTGATCTTCCTCGGCATCGGCACGATGACCGACTTCGGTCCGCTGATCGCCAACCCCAAGAGCTTTCTGCTCGGTGCGGCTGCACAGGGCGGTATCTTCTTCACATTCATTGCGGCTGCCCTGCTGGGCATGAGTGCTGCTGAGTGCGGTTCCATCGCTATCATCGGCGGTGCGGACGGTCCGACCGCAATTTACGTTTCCAGTAAGCTGCTCGGCGGCGGCGGAGATTATAACCTGACCACAGGTACCATCGCTCTCGCTGCTTATACATACATGGCTCTGGTTCCGGTAATTCAGCCGTTCTTCATGAAGCTGCTGACCACCAAGAAGGAACGTGCGATCAAGATGCCCCAGCTGCGTCAGGTTTCCAAGACTGAGAAGATCATTTTCCCGATCGTTGTTACCCTCGTTGTTGCCCTGCTGGTTCCCTCCGCAGGTGCACTGGTTGGTATGCTGATGTTCGGTAATCTGCTGAAGGAAAGCGGCGTTTGCTCTCGTCTGGTAGATACTGCACAGAACGCTCTGATGAACATTGTTACTATCTTCCTTGGTATCTCCGTAGGTGCGACCACCACTGCTGAAAGCATCATCAATCCGGCATTTGTTAAGGTTATGGTGCTCGGTGTTGTAGCATTCTCCCTCGGTACCTGCTGCGGTCTGCTGCTGGCAAAGCTGATGAACTTCCTGTCCGGCGGCAAGCTCAATCCGCTGATCGGTTCTGCTGGTGTATCCGCTGTTCCGATGGCTGCAAGAATCTCTCAGAAGGTTGGTGCACAGACTGATCCGACCAACTTCCTGCTGATGCATGCAATGGGTCCGAACGTTGCAGGTGTTATCGGTTCTGCGGTTGCAGCCGGTGTACTGCTGAGTGTTGTGTCTTATTAAGTTTCATTTCAGACTCCCCGATTTGTGAAATCGGGGAGTTTTTGTGTGTGCATTTTGTGGAAATTTCATGCATTCTCTTTACAAAACACAGATTATGTGGTAAAATAGAATAGAATGGGTATCACAGAAAGGAGCATCGCCATGTCTGAAGAAAACAAACGTCCCGATGCACAGACACATTTACATAAACTGAGAAAAATCACGCTCATTGAAACCGGTGTGATCGCCGCACTGGTCATTGCCGTCATTGGTCTGACGGCGGCTCTGTCCGCCAAAAAGCCGGAGAGCGTTCCGGTGGCACTGAGCACCACACCCGTGACCGAACCGCAGGAAACCGAGGCAACGGATGAGAAAGGGAAAATTTTCCTCTTTCAGGACGGTGCAAACGGTGAGATCTATCTGCCCGTTTTCTCCAATGTGCCGGTCTGCAATTACGACCATGAGAAGATCATCAACCGCAATGGTATGGTCTACTATGTTGAGGATGAGCAGATCACCTCAAAATTCGGTGTTGACATTTCCTCCCATCAGGGCATCATTGACTGGGAAACGGTGAAGGAGGCAGGGGTTGAATTCGCCCTCATCCGTGCCGGCTACCGTGGCTACGGCTCCGGCGAGCTGGTAGAGGATGAACGCTTCCACGAGAATATGCAGGGAGCGATGGATGCCGGAATCGAGGTGGGTGTATACTTCTTCTCGCAGGCGATCACGCCCGAGGAGGCACTCGAAGAAGCCGACCTGACGCTCTCCATGATCGAGGGCTATGAGTTCAGCTATCCCGTCATTTTTGACTGGGAATTCGTTTCCGCTGCGGAAGCAAGAACGAGCAATATCTCCGTCACCGGTCTGACGGACTGCACGGTGGCATTCTGCAAGGCGATCGAGGAGGCAGGTTACAGACCGATGGTCTACCAGAACAAGCGGACAAGTCTGTTCAAGCTCGACCTCTCACAGATCGCTGACTATGATTTCTGGCTTGAGGAATACAATGACCGCCCCGGCTATTATTACCACTATGACATCTGGCAGTACACGGAAAACGGCACTGTACCGGGAATTCAGGGCGAAGTTGACCTGAACATCTGCTTTACCGACTACACAGCAGGTACATAACCATGAAAAGCAGGCTCTCGTTCCGTGCAATGGGTGCAGTCTGCGGCATGATGCTCCTGCTGAACATCCTTGCACGGTGCAGCAGGACATGCAGTGACTGGTACATCCGGCACATTTTCCCCTTTTTATCGGAATTATGGTCACGCTTCTCGGGACTGTTCCCCTTTTCGCTGGGGGAGGTGCTGATCTGTCTGGCGGTGATCGTTGGTGTGCCGGCGATTCTGGCATTTCCGCTGCTGATGATTTTCTGTAAAACGCAGCGTGGCACCATTGCGAAGATCTACGGCACCGGCATCGGCTGGATCCTGACGTGGCTTTTCACCGTGCTGACGCTGCATTTTTTCATTCTCTACCAGTGCACGCCCATCGGGGAGCAGTACTACCCCGATTCACCGGAATACTACACGACGGAGGAGATCCGCCCCGTCATTGCTGCCATGATCGCTGAAACCAATGCACTGGCGGAGGAGGTTGCCCGTGATGAAAACGGGTACTTCGTTCTGACGGAGGACCTGCAGTCCGGTGCAAAGGCGGCAATGCAGGGGCTTGCAGAGGATTTTCCGCAGTTCGGCGGATATTATCCGGATGCGAAAGCGATCCATTTTTCCTATGTGATGTCCCACCAGTCCATTCTGGGGATCTACTACCCCTTTACGATGGAGGCGAATTACAATCAGGATCTCTGTCCGGTCAATCTGCCTGCAACGGTCTGCCATGAGTACACGCACCTGAAGGGCAATATTCTGGAGGATGAGGCGAATTTCCTTGCTTTTCTGGCATGCATCCGGAGCGATAGTCCGGATTTCCGTTACAGCGGCCATATTCAGGCGTTGGAATATATGATGGACCTTGCATGGGAGGTGGATCCGGAGGGCATACTTGCCGGAACGCTTTCGGAAAAGGCATGGATGGATATGTATGAATTTGTGCCGGAGGGCTATTTTGGCGAGGAAGAAAACCAGCTGCCCGATGTCATTCCGGAGGAAGTCGTGACCGAGGTTTCCTCCACACTGCTGGACACCTCCCTGAAGATCAATGGCGTAGAGGACGGGGATCTGAGCTATGGTCGGATGGCGGAGCTGATACTGGATTATTATATGCAGGATGCGAAAGCATCCTGATTCTCTTGGAAAGAAGGATTTTATGAGCCATTTCATTGAATTTCATGAGGTCTGCAAGTTCTACAGGATGGGACAGCAGACCATTGCTGCGGCGGATCACATCAGTTTCTATGCAGAAAAGGGTGAATTTGTCATCATTGTCGGTCCCAGCGGTGCCGGCAAGACCACGGTGCTGAATATGATCGGCGGTATGGATACCTGCGATGCCGGAAAGATCATCCTTGACGGGCAGGAGATCAGTGCTCTGCACGGCAGAAAGCTGACTGCGTACCGCCGGCATGATGTGGGCTTTGTGTTCCAGTTCTACAATCTTGTGCAGAATCTGACGGCTCTCGAAAATGTCGAGCTTGCGTCCGAAATCTGCAAGAATCCGCTGGATGCGGCTGAAACGCTCCGTCAGGTGGGCTTGCAGGACAGAATGCAGAATTTCCCGTCCCAGCTCTCCGGCGGCGAGCAGCAGCGTGTGGCGATCGCACGGGCACTGGCGAAAAACCCCAAGATCCTCCTCTGCGATGAGCCGACCGGTGCACTGGATTACAACACCGGAAAGGCGGTGCTCCAGCTTTTGCAGGATACCTGCCGGAACACCGGCCGCACGGTGCTGGTCATCACGCACAATCAGGCGTTGGCAGGCATGGCTGACCGCATCATCCGCATCAAGAACGGCACGGCGATCTCCAATCAGGTAAACCCGAACCCCGTGCCGGTCGCACAGATCGAGTGGTAATGCCATGAAGAGAACACACAGCTACCGGAAAAACATCCTCCGTGAGATCCGTGGGAGCTTCGGCAGATTCTTCTCCATTTTTGCCATTGTTGCACTCGGAACGGGTTTCTTTGCCGGACTGACGGCAACCTCCCCCGATATGCTCGATTCGGTGGATGCTTATTATGACAGAAACAAAATTGCCGATATGGAGATCATTTCCACGCTCGGACTGACGGATGCCGATGCGGATGCACTCAGGGAAATGGAGGGCGTTTCGCAGGTTTCTCCGATCTTCCGGATGGATGCACTTGTCAATTATGCGGCGGATCAGGTGCTTGCTGCAAGGCTTTCCAGCCTGCCGGAGGGCGGCGACGGTCTGAATCAGGTGACGCTGCTCGAAGGCACACTCCCGAAAAACAGCGACGAATGTGTTGTAACAAGGCTCAAGAATGTGACTGCAATTCCGCAGGTCGGCAGCACCATCACCATCAATGAGGAAACGGACACGGAGGGCATCCTGCATCACAGGACGCTCACGGTGACGGGCATTGTGGACAGTGCCTATTATTTCTCCACGGAGCGTGACCGGACAACAGTCGGCGAGGGCAAGATCAACATGGTGCTCTGGCTGCCGGAATCCGCCTTTGCCATGGACTGCTGGACGCAGCTCCTGCTCTCTGCGGAAGGGGCGGAAGAGCTGAATGCGTTCGGTGATGACTACGAAGCGAAAATCGACGCATTACAGGAAAAAATCGAGGGCATTGCAGACGAACGGTGCAGGATCCGGCGTGATGAGCTGACAGCGGAGCCAAGGCAGGAGCTTGCTGACGGCTGGGAGGAATTCCGTACACAGAAAGCGGATGCCGAAGCACAGCTTGCAGATGCCAAGGCAGAGCTGGATGACGGCTATGCACAGCTCGATGCACAGGCAGCACAAATGCGGGATGCAGGCTATCCGGAGGAGATGATCGAGCAGAGCCTTGCGGATGCACGGGCACAGCTGGATGCTGGACTTGCGGAATATGAAGAGAACCGTGCACGGGCGGAACGTGAGCTTGCAGATGCCGAGCAGAAGCTCCTTGATGCGGAGCAGAAGCTGGAGGATGCCCCCACGGGTGAATGGTATATCATGACGAGGGAGGACAATCTCTCGTTTGCAAGCTTTGAGGGAAATGCCCAGAAGATCGCCGCAATTGCGGTGGTGTTCCCCGTGTTCTTCTTCATGGTCGCAGTCCTTGTGGCGTTGACGACAATGACCAGAATGGTGGAGGAGCAGCGTGTGCAGATCGGCACATTCAAGGCTCTGGGCTACAGCAATTCTGCCATTATGCGGAAATACATCCTCTATGCCGGTACTGCCACACTCCTCGGAAGTGCGGTGGGGCTTGGCGTAGGTATGCAGTTCTTCCCTGCGGTGCTCTGGAATGCCTACGGGATCATGTACAACCTCCCTCCCCTGCTGACCCCGTTCCGGCTGAATTACGCACTCATTGCGTTCCTTGGTGCACTTTTCTGCACGATGCTGGCGACCTTCAGTGCATGCCGCAATTCCCTCAAAGAATGTGCGGCAAGCCTGATGCTCCCGAAAGCTCCCAAGGCTGGAAAACGTGTGCTCCTCGAACATATCACCCCCGTCTGGAAGCATATGCGGTTCACGCATAAGGTCACAGTCCGCAATCTGATGCGGTATAAGAAGCGGTTTTTCATGACGATCGTGGGCATTGCCGGCTGTACGGCTCTCCTGCTGACGGGCTTCGGTCTGAGCGATTCGATCAACGAGATCATGGACAAGCAGTACACGGAGCTGAATCACTACCATGCAGTGGCGATGCTGCGTAATGCGGATGCGGCACACAGTCAGGAATTACAGGACACCTACGAACGTTCGGTCATGCCGGATACCGTGCTTTCCGTGCATCAGGAGAGCATGCAGATCACGGCGAATGACAAAACACAGGAGGCGTACCTCTTTGTACCGGAGGATCTGGAGGCATTCCCGCAGCTTCTGACTCTGCGGAATCGGAAATCCGGTGAGCATCTGGAGCTGACGGAGGAGGCAGTGATCCTGACGGAAAAGGCGGCAGAAACCATGCGGCTTTCCGTGGGTGACAGCATGGGGCTGAAACAGGATGACGGCAGGACGGTCACGGTGACGATCGGCGGCGTTGCGGAGAATTATGTGAACGCCTATGTTTATATGCATCCTGCACTGTACGAGGAATTGTACGAAAAATCGCCGGATTTCACTGTTCTGCTTGCAAATCTCGGTCCTGCGGACAGCTCACAGCACCAGAGCTTTGCGGAGGAAATGCTCCGGTGTGATGACGTTGCAATGGTGACAATGGTCGGCGACATGCGGGAATCCTTCCGAAACATGGTCACAAGCATTGACTACATCATCGTGGTGCTCATCATCTGTGCCGGACTGCTGGCATTTGTGGTGCTGTACAACCTCATGAACATCAACATCACCGAACGTGAACGGGAGCTGGCGACCATCAAGGTGCTGGGCTTCTATGAGGGTGAAGTTGGGGCGTATGTGTTCCGTGAAACGCTCCTCCTCTCGCTCTTCGGCACAGCGGCGGGTCTGGTGCTGGGGATTTTCCTGCATGCATTCGTTGTCCGCACAGCAGAAGTGGACATGGCAATGTTCGGTCGTGAGATCTCCCCTTCGAGCTTTGTCTATGCGGCAGTGCTGACGATGGTATTTTCTCTGATCGTGTGCCTGTGCATGTTCCCGAAGCTTCGCAGAATCAACATGGTGGAGTCGCTCAAGAGTGTGGATTGACAGCATTCTGACGAAATCCCAAAATCCGCTTGACATTTCCTTTTGAATATGTTAGAATGCATTTCAAAAGGGAGTAGCTTGCGTTTCAAAAAAGCGTAGCATCTTGCGACATACCCGACGGAAACGTCCGCATGATGTTTTAAAAAGCAAGACTTTTATTACGAGTGATCGTGGTAGAAGTCTTGCTTTTTTTGTATTTTTGGGGAAGAAATGCCGATACTCCATAAAAAGCGAGGAGGAACACCGATGGAAACAAGCAAACCGATTTACAGTCAGACCAAGGAAGAAGTCCTGTCCATGCTGGGCGTGGATGCAGGCGGTCTGAGTGCGGAGGAATCCGCAAAAATGCAGGAGAAGCATGGCAAGAATGAGCTGGAGGACACAGCGAAAAAGAGCGTATTGCAGGTATTTCTGGAACAGTACAAGGACTTTCTGGTCATCATCCTGATCGCTGCCGCTGTCATTTCCGGCGTACTGGGCGACTGGGAATCTGCCATCATCATTCTGGTGGTCATCACCATCAACGCCATTCTCGGCACAGTACAGCACTGCAAGGCACAGCAGTCCCTTGACGGTCTGAAAGCCATGTCCGCACCGTCTGCAAAGGTTCTGCGTGGCGGCGAGATCGCTGTGATCGCCGGAAAGGATGTCACGGTCGGTGATGTGCTGGTGCTCGATGCCGGTGACTTCATCTGTGCGGACGGACGTATTCTCGAATCTGCGAGCCTGAAGGTTGCCGAATCCGCCCTGACCGGTGAGAGTGAGCCGGTGGAAAAGGAGGACACGGTGCTGGAGGGAGATGTGCCGCTGGGCGACCGCAGAAATATGGTGTACTCCGGCAGCTTCGTGACCTACGGCAGAGCCAAGGTTCTGGTAACGGGCATTGGCATGCACACGGAGATCGGCAAGATCGCAACGCTCCTGAAATCGACTGAAGAGAAGAAAACGCCCTTACAGGTGAGCCTTGACAGCTTCGGCAAAAAGCTTTCCATTGGTATTCTGGGTGTTTGTGCACTGGTCTTTGCCCTGAGCATGTTCCGTGGCAATCCCCCCGTGGATGCATTTGTATTTGCGGTAGCTCTGGCGGTTGCGGCAATTCCGGAGGCTCTCAGCTCCATCGTGACCATCGTGCTGGCGATGGGTACGCAGAAGCTTGCCAAGGAAAACGCCATCATCCGGAAATTGCAGGCAGTCGAGGGTCTGGGCAGCGTGTCCATCATCTGCTCCGATAAGACCGGTACACTGACACAGAACAAGATGACCATCCGCAAGATCTTCTTTGACAACCAGCTGATCGATGAAAACGATACCCTGACGGAACGTCAGAAGCAGCTGGTGATCGACGGACTTCTGTGCAACGATGCGACCGTGCGTGACGGCGAGGAGATCGGCGACCCGACGGAGGTTGCACTTGTCAATTATGCGGAAAAGCACCGGATCGGTTCACTGGAATACCGTGGAAAATACGAGCGTCTGGGCGAGCTGCCGTTTGATTCCGACAGAAAGCTCATGTCCACCATCCACAAGATCGGACCGAATTACAAGATGCTCACCAAGGGTGCGGTGGATGTGCTGATCCCCCGCATTCTGGAGATGAAAACCGCCGAGGGCAAGCGGACATTCACGCCGGAGGATGCGGAGCTTCTGCGTTCCACGAACCTCCGGCTCTCCGAACAGGGTTTGCGTGTGCTGGCTCTCTGTGAGCGTGACGTTCCCTCTCCGGATGTGACGCTTGCGGACGAAAACGGCTATATCCTGCTGGGTCTGTTTGCTATGCAGGATCCGCCCAGAGTGGAATCTGCGGATGCAGTTGCAAAGTGCAAATCCGCCGGCATCCGCCCGATCATGATCACGGGCGACCATCTCATCACCGCTTCTGCAATTGCAAAGCAGATCGGCATTCTGGATGATGAGCATATTGCAGTGGAGGGTGCAGCGATCGAGAATCTTTCCGATGAGGAGCTTCAGAGCTTTGTGGAAAAGGTTTCCGTTTATGCGAGAGTATCGCCCGAGCATAAGATCCGCATTGTCAATGCATGGCAGGCACGGGGCAACATCGTTTCCATGACGGGTGACGGCGTGAATGACGCACCGGCACTCAAGCAGGCGGATGTGGGTGTTGCAATGGGCATCACCGGCAGCGAGGTGGCAAAGGACAGTGCTTCCATGGTGCTGACGGATGACAATTTTGCGACCATCGTCAAGGCGATTGAAAACGGCAGAAACCTGTATGACAATATCAAGCGTTCCATTCTCTTCCTGCTCTCCGGCAACACCGCCGGTATTCTGGCGGTACTGTACTGCTCCATTCTGGCACTCCCCGTTCCGTTCAAGGCAGTGCATCTGCTGTTCATCAATCTGCTGACCGACTCCCTGCCGGCGATCGCACTGGGTATGGAGCCGCACAATTCCGACGTGATGAAGCGGAAACCCCGTCCGAAGGATGAGTCCATCCTGACAAAATCCGTCCTGCTTCAGATCGTGACGGGCGGTGTTGTGATCGCTGCCTACACGATGATCGGCTATTATATCGGACTCCAGATCAGCGAAGAGGCTGCAAGCACGATGGCATTTGCTGTGCTCTGTCTGTCAAGACTGGTACACAGCTACAACTGCAAGGCGGACGGTGCGATCCTGTTCACCAAGAGAATATTCAACAATTCTGCGATTCAGGGAGCATTCCTCATTGGTTTCCTGCTGCTGAGTGCGGTACTCTGGCTGCCCTTCCTGCATGGTATTTTCAGTGTGGCTGCACTGGATGTGACACATATCCTGATGGTTTACGGTCTGGCGGTAATGGTACTGCCCACGATTCAGCTGATCAAGTGGATCGGCGGATGCATCAACAGAAAATAATACCTGAACAATACTGCCGCTTCACAGAACGAAGCGGCAGTATTGTTTATGCAAGAAACAGTTTCTTCAAAGCGGCAAGATCAAACGCATTGAGCACACCATCCTCACAGAGATCCCCTGCTTGCCAGTCGGTAATCTCACCGGCACAGAGCAGGTATTTCTGGAGCATGACTATATCAGCAGCGTTCAGTCTGCCGTCCGCATTCACGTCGCCCTGCACGGGCTTTGGGGCATCCTGCGTCAGCGAAAGCAGATAAGCCAGAGGAGAATTCCAGTAAATGGTGATTTCATTTGTGGAATAGCTGCCGGATGCATCAACATAGCACTTTGCTGCCGGTGCATCTGCAAGGTATTTCTGTGCCGCCGGATCGGCAAGATCGGAGTTGACACCGCCGACCAGCATGCCCGGCATTGCCCTGCCGACTGCAATGGACGGACGGTGATGGGGATTCTGCGGTGAAACCGTGCCAAAACCCGTTACATAGCACATGCCGTTCGGATTTCTGCCGAGCAGATAATGCAGCTGCTTCTCTGCGGCGGTCAGGAAAGCAGCATCCCCCGTCAGGCGGTACGCTGTGGAAAGCACGATACCTGCGTTGGCAATGGTCATATTGCTGCCCCATGTGTATTTGGAAATCGCCGTTTCATAGCCGGTTACACTGATTTGTCCGGTATACTCCCCGACCCAGTTGAACAGCATTTCCTCCGCTATTGCATATTCCGCAGATGACTTGTCAATGCCCTCCATCGTCAGAAGTGCAATATTGCCGTAATGCCCGACCATGTGCCATTCCAGTCCGTCCTTGTAGTAGGTGCCGGTGATGGAGGGGATCGCCTCCAGATAGGCGTTGTCCCCCGTTGTACGGTAGAGCTGACAGGCTGCCCAGTAACGTTCATCGCCGTCCCTTGTATCGGAATAACCGCCGTTGGTATCACCGTAATCTGCCGGATCTTCGTAGATCAGGTCGGGATGCTCCTGCAAAAATTCCCATGCTGCCTTTGCAGCATCAAGGCAGGTTCGGGCGAACTTTGCATCAATTTCTGCAAAATGCTCGGCTGCCATCGCCGTAACTGCACAGAAATCCGCTGTCGCAGTGCTGGAAATGGGGGTAACATACTGTGTTGCCGTTTCCTTGTCCGGCATGACGGAGCCGGTATTGCCCATACAGTTCACCTTATGATATACGCCGCCGGATGCCGTCTGCATTTTCAGCATCCACTCCACCTCATAACGCACTTCATCAAGAATATCCGGTACGCCGTTTCCGCTTTCCGGAATACCAATGCTGTCACTGTGAATTGTAGGGTTCGCTCCATAGGCAAGCATCAGGTCTGCTGCCGCCTTTGCTGCCGGCACAACATATCTTCCATAATCACCTGCATCATGCCAGCCTCCGGTCACATCGATCTCCTCGCCCGTGGCAAGGAGCTTTGCTGGCTGTGTATGGCATGCAGGATGTCCGAATTCCGCATCCTCCACAGCACAGCCGCACCGCTGCAAATAGAGCATCCGCACGGTTTTCTCCAGCAGGTCATCATAGACATGCTCCCCGATCGTGAACGGATAGGAGGCATCCAGACCGCCGCAGGTAAGATAGTAGCTGCCGGATTTGGTGACCTCGGAAAAATCGCCGTACCAGTTGATTTCTCCGGCAGCTGCATTGTCAAATCTGCCGTAAAGTTCCCCTGTATAGACCGTTTCCTGTGTTGCGGCATCGACTACGGAGAACGTGGTTTCGCTCGTAATATTACGAAATACTGCGACTTTGGAAGCATCCGGTTCATAACCAAGCTGGTTGATGGTAATGGGAGGCTCATAGGGAGTATCGGGTTCCGCATCCTGTGCAGGAATGGGAATCAGCGTCACATTGTCAATGTAGATCGTGTGCTCCGTCAGGGTTTCGCTGTGATTGCCGCAGTTGAATACGAGCTTTGCTTCTGCGGTTTCCTCCTCCATCACAAAGGAAACGGTCACGGTCTGCATTTCGGGGGTGAGCGTCACGCCCTGTGCAGCGAATGCCTGATAGCCGTTTCCGTTTTCCTGTACGATAGCATCGATATAACGGGTGGTATCGGAATAAATATCGAAAGTCAGCCGATAACCGCTCCCTTTTTCAAGCGTGAGGGCATTGCTGGAAAGCTGGACTGCATAGTTGACAGTGCCCAGCTCGGAAACCGTGAGGGCAAGCATGCCGTTTTCCTGGGCAAGGGAGGCGGCGGCATCCTTGTGGGCGTAATAGCTCCAGCCGTCAAGATCACTGTCAAAGGTGGAATTGGTGATGAGGCTGTCTGCCGCTGAAGCTGTGCCGGCAATGCCGGTGAGCATTGCAGCTGAACAGAGCATGGCTGTCAGGCGGCTGATGGGTCGTTTGTTCATGGATGACGCTCCTTTCTTCATGATCCGGTACGCAGCATTTTCTTTGCTGCACCCAGATCAAATGCATGGGAATGAAATGTCCGCCAATTTGTGTTGGTTCTTCAAAATTGCTGAAGGTGTTCACCTCTTAATTTGACGCAGGGCATGTGTTTTGATCTGTATTCATTATAGCGTATTCAGAAAGAAAAGTCAATGAAGAAATTGTTATTTTTGTGGAAGATGCACATAAAAAGAGAGCTGATGCAGTGCATCAGCTCTCAGAAAGGCGGTTTTGCTCATTGATCACAGTCCCAGCAGTCTTAACGTTTTCTCATCCCTTCTGCTCATGCAGAATTTGTCAAGCACCTGTCCGAATACGGGTTCGTCGGGGGCGGCTTCCGCAAAGAGCGTCATGCAGGAGCGAAGCTTGAAAGCATCTGGGCTGCCGAATACGCTCATGGGGTCGCTCGTGCGGAGGGTGAGCAGTACGCCGGAGATCTCACGCAGTCTTGCTCCAAGTACGGGGTGCTGGCAGTAATCCCGTGCTTCTTCAAGGGAATTGATTGAAAAATAGGCGGTCGTTCCGCTTATGCCAAGTCCCTTGATCTGCGGGAAAATATACCACATCCAATGCGTCCGCTTTTCTCCGCTGCGGATCTCCTCCAAGGCGGCAGCATAATCCGAGCACCAGCCGCTATAGCCGTTCTCCTGTGCATCCAGAAATTTCTGCAATGCCGTCAGCCGCACCTCAATTCCAAGAACACCGTATTTTTCCTGCTCTTCTCCGGAATAGTAAGCCTCCATATCCGCTGGATCGGCATGTGCAAGCTCTTCCTCAGTATAGCCGCATTGCAGAAGCGGCAGGTGTTCATACAGCTCTGCAAAACTCCGGAAGCGGTGCAGGGCTGTGACCCTTACCTGCATTTTTTCCTCCGGCTGCTCCGTGCTCGTAAATTCGATAAAATCCCCGACTTTCACCTGTCTGCGTTTCTCATCGTTCAGCCGCAGTTCAATGGTTTTCTGTCCGCTGCGGATCATGGAAAAGGGGGCTGCGTTCAGCTTCATTCTGTGCATCATCCTGTATTCCTCCCTGCATATGGCACAATGCCCCCGACAGGCAGTCAGGGGCATTGCTCTGCCTCTTCTCTTATTCCTTATTCTTCCGTCTTTCTCTTGCTGTAAACCGCTGCTGTGCAAAGGCTTGCTCCGCTTGCAAGCAGCAGCAGGAACCACATGCCTGCGTCCGCATCACCCGTGCTGGGAGATGCAGCGGAGCTGGCTGCGGTCGTCGCCTTGGTTGTTGCGGATACCGTGTTGGTGGTGGATGCCGCAGTGGTCTGTGCGGCGGCTGCGGTGGTCTGCGTGCTTTCCTCGGTGGGTTCTGTTGCAGGTTCATCCTCCCCGGCTGCTGCTGCAACGATTCTGCCGGAGCCGTTCACATCCCCGTAGTTGACCAGCAGACCGGCATATTTGGCAAGCAGCGGAGAATTTGCTGCATCCACAACGCCGCCCTCAAATCCCTGCACATAGTTGGCAAGGACCATGTAGTCCTCCATCACATAGTCAAGCACATTGACTGCACCGTCAAACATTGCAAAGCCGTCACCAAGATCACGGAGGGTGTAGTTGTAGCCTGCAAGATTGTATTCCGCTGCCGGATCAAGTGCATCCCATGCACCGGTTTCCTTGTTGTAGATCTTCACATCATGCACACGGTATGCACCGGTGGGGCTGCCCGTCCAGATGTCCTTGTCATCATGCTGCACTGTGCTCTCAATGCCTGTGTCGATCCGATAGGTCAGACCGGATACCTGAAGGAAGCCGCCCAGCTCCGCAGTACCGGCACTTCTTGCACCCCATTCGAGGGCATCGAGGATCTGCTGTCCGGTCACGGTCTGGAGGCATGCCACATTGCCGAAAGTATGCATATCCTTGCAGACCTTGTAGGTCAGCTCGCCCGTGATGGACTTGTTGCGGATACCGCCGCCGTTCATGATGGCAACATCCACATCCATGTCCATATCATCAAAAAGGTAGTACAGAGCATCCGCTGCAAAGTCGCCGGAATTGGTTTCCTGACTGCGGACAAGGCGGTTGCCCTCGCTGTCGTAATTATCGAACGTCACGGATGCGAAGCCAATCTTCTGACCGAGCATAGTGTCGATCTCGGCGATCCAGCTGTCCTTTGCTGCCTTGACTTCCTCATCGGAAAGCACGACCGTACCGCTGTACAGATCGGATACCAGCTGATAACCGCCGTCCTCTGTTTCCTCGCATTCAATGAAATCGGTGGTGATCTCATCCGTTTCTGCGTCAATGACCATCATGCCGATGCGTGTGAAATACTCGCCGGTCTGTGTGAGGAGCACCTCATTTCCGTCCTTGTCGGTGACGTTCTTACCCTCCATCACGGTATGGGAGTGACCGTCAATGAAGGCATCCAGACCGCTGACACCGGCAATGGCTGCCTCACTTGTCCAAGGACCGGAGGAAAGATCCACGCCCAGATGTCCCAGTGCAATGACCTGTGTTGCACCTTCTGCTCTGGCTGCGTCGATTGCGTTCTGCACATCCTGCTGAAGTGCGGAGCCGTCCTCACCGCCGGAAATGCCATAGATGAAATTGCCGTCTGCATCCTGAAAATAGGCAGGCGTGGTTTTGGTAAAGGTTTCCGGTGTGGTGATACCAACGAATGCGATCTTCTCCTCACCGAAGTCAAACAGCTCATAGCTGCCGAGTACATTCTCACCACGCACGCCGTCCGCTTCGTGATAGAAATTGGCGGAAACATAGGGGAACTGTGCAAGTGCGACTGCGTTCTGGCAGCCCTCCATGCCATAGTCAAACTCATGGTTGCCAAGCGTTGCGACATCATAGCCTGCTGCATTCATCAGCTCAATGATGGTTTCGCCCTTGTCCATCGAGCCGTAGGCAGTACCCTGAATGTGGTCGCCTGCATCGGCAAGGATCACATGGGCGTACTGGGTTTCCAGCTCCTCCTTGACTGCTGCGATCACATCATAGCTCAGGGGACCGTCAATGTAGGTATGCACGTCATTGGTGTAGAGGATGACAATATCCTCCGAGGTGGTTTCGGCTGCTGCGGTCATGGGGGCGGCGGCAAGTGCGAACATGCCAGCCATCATTGCTGCGATTGTTTTTTTCATAGACTCTCTCCTTTTTCAGACATTCTCCATTCCAAGGTTGCACCCGTCCTACTTCGGACGATGTGCCTCCTTTATTATTTTACATAATTTTGCATATTTTGTCAAGCGGTTACAGAAAAATTGCTTTGGCACTAATTGATATATACTTAAAAAATGCTCCCTGCTGTGCAGGGAGCATCATGTTCAGAATTATTCTCCGAATTCCTGCTTCACAGCATCCAGTGCAGCCATGATGCAATCATCCATATCATAGTACTTGTACAGACCCAGTCTGCCGCCGAAGATCACATTTTCCTCAGCATCTGCCAGAGCCTTGTACTGGTTGTAGAGTGCGGTGTTCTTCTCATCGTTGACCGGATAGTAAGGATCCATGCCTTCCTTCCACTCAGTGGAATATTCCTTGGAGATCACGGTCTTTGCGGTATCCGCATAGCTCTCGATCTCGAAGAACTTGTGCTCAATGATTCTTGTCCAGGGACGATCGTGGGAGGTGTAGTTCACAACAGCATTACCCTGATAATTGTCAGTGTCATGCACCTCATCCTCAAAGTAAACAGTTCTCCAGTTGAGTCTGCCCAGCTTGAAATCGAAGAAAGCGTCAACCTGACCGGTGTAAACAGTCTTGCCGAAGGTGATGTCGGTGGACTTCACGAAATCGAAGTAGTCAGTTTCCAGCAGAACGTCGATCTTCTCGTCAGCGAGCATCTTCTCAACGATCTGGGTATAGCCGCCGATCGGGATGCCCTGATAGCGATCATTGAAGTAGTTGTTGTCGAAACGGAAGCGGAACGGCAGACGCTGGATGGTGCTTGCCGGCAGATCCTTGCAGTCACGCTGCCACTGCTTCTCGGTGTATTCCTTAACGAGCTTGGTGAATACAGTCTTGCTCAGACGCATGCCCTGCTCTTCGAGGTTCTTCGGCTCGCCTGTGATGCCGCACTCATCGATCTCCTTCTGGATGGCAGCCTTTGCCTCAGCCGGTGTCTTTGCACCGAAGAGCTGATAGAAGGTGTTCATGTTGAACGGCAGGTTGTACATCTCATCCTCGTCTGTTTCGGGATTGTGGTAGATGGCAACGGGAGCGTTGATGTAGTTGTTGAACTCGCAGAACTGGTTCACATAGTCCCAGATCGCCTTGTCATGGGTGTGGAAAATGTGAGCACCATAAATGTGCTGGCTGATGCCCTCCAGACCCTCGTCTGTGAGCTTCTTGGTGTAGATATTGCCGGCAACGTTCGGACGCTTGTCGATCACAAGGCAGGTCTTGCCTCTCTTGGCTGCTTCAAATGCGAAGGTTGCACCGAACAGACCGGTGCCGACGATCAGATAGTCATAGCTTGTTCTCATAATCAGTTTCCTTTCATAGCATAATATATCTCACGCTTATTCAGCAGTAAGCTCCAGATATTTTTCCCAGAAGCTGCGTTTCCAGAAACGGCTTGCATGCAGCTTGTAGTCCTGCACGGTCTTTTCATAGTCCGTGTCGATCCTCCGGTACATCTCCCGCAGCTCCGCAATGCATGCCTTTGCTTCCTTCACATCACGCTTGGTCACAAAGCCTCGTCCGCTTGCTGCATCGTAATTGAGTACGGTTTCGGTGCGGTAAACTGTGATCTGCCGCACACCGTCCGCAGGTACGATATTGTATTTCCGCTTCGGCGGAAGATAGGTGCCGTTCACGGTTCGATTGGCAATGACACGATGCAGCAGATCCCTCGGCTGATCGGCATTTCTCGACTGTTCAAAGAGCTGCTCATCAAAGGTGATCCCCTCCCCCAGCTCGGAAACAGGCTTCATGGCATAGCCCTCCTGCATGATCTGCTGGTGGATCGCTTCACCGTCCCGCTGGGCAAACCATTCCGTCCCCTTGAAGAAATCACGCATTCCTTTCATCAGGAGCCGAGCATTCCGGTAACGGTACAGACGTACTTCATTCATCACATAGCCATACAGCTCACGTTTCAGCTCTTCTGCGGTCATGTTCATGTCATGAAGTGCATTGTCGATCAGGCGGTTGCGGAAAATGTAGTAGTACAATGCAGAAGAGTACTTGTTCTCAAACGGCTCATGCCAGACACAGATGCCATTGAGGAGGACAAGGTGCTTGGTATTCCGCAGACCATATTCGACATCATCGCCACGGATGAAGATGGGCATGGGAAGGTTGTCCTCCGATGCCACCTCAGCCGGAAATGCACAGAACCACCATGCATTGTACTGCGGATCCTCCTCGGTTTCATTATACAGACACGCTTCCAGATCCCGCAGATCCAGTCCACGCTTCAGAGAAACCAGCCGTCCGCCGTTCCAGACTGCACCGGATTCTACCTGAAAATAGGGCATATCAAGCCGCAGCATTGCACCGCCGACAAAGGCATCCGCATATTCCGGGCGGATACATGTCAGGAAAGTACAGGTGCGGAAGAGTGCCTCCGGCTCATAGACGATGTCGTCATCATTGAGAAGAACATGGGTGATCTTCCTCTCCTTACGGACATTCTGAATCTCGATCAGACCTCTGGTAAAGCCGCCGGCTCCGCCGACATTCTTATTTTTTACAATGTGTATTTTTTCACTCGAAAGTGCCGGAATATCAAGTGTTCCGGCATTATCGGAAATAAAGATCTCCAGCTTGTCATAAAGAAAAGAATCCGGTGCATCCAGAAAACTGCTGCGGAGCTTCTTCAGATTCTGTTCAATGAAGGCTTCACGGCGGTAGGTGCAGATGTCAACAGCAATTTTCACATACCGCTGCTCCTCCGGTGCGAGCATGGAGAAATACGAGCCGCCGCCGAATACTGAGCCATCCTGCATGCTTGTCAGAGAAAAACAGAGCATGCCTTTTTCACAGCTATCGGGGAATTCATAGGTGAATTCCTGCATTCCTTCACTGGATGCCTCCGCTGAAAGCAGCTCCTGCGTATGTACAGCACCATCCTCACTGCGGGTCATGCAGCATAGTCTGACCGTGAATACGCCTTTGAGCAGGAGTTTTAGTGAAACCCTCCTGACATGGGTGTATTTCCTCCATTTTTCGATGGTAAATCCTCCGAAATAGGTGTCAAAGCTGATCGTACAGCCTTTTTCCGCTGCAAGTTCATTTCCATGCAGGGTGCATTTCTGACGTTCCGCTGCGGCGGTACGGTAATACAGCTCCGTTTCCTCACAGGTTCCAGCGGACGGCAGCAGTACATTCTGCAATGTCAACATTACGATTCCTCCGAGTTCTTTTCAAGGCATCCCCAAAACCGGAACACAGCAGAATCACGTCCGCAGCCGGCAGCATCCAGCCTTTTCATTATTCCTTTCTATTATAGCATACATCTCCCCCTTTGTCAACCGCAGTCAATTCCTTTTTCACGCAGCATCCTGCATATTGTACAAATACTACATATTAATATTATGCTTTTTTGTGGTTTCTCCAATATTCACAAAAAGGTTACGAATCCCCCCTTGACAAATATCTGACAGCGTGATAAAATGTATGTAAACATGTCTGTTTGCGTACAAATTTCAAGCATAATGTCGAAATCCGGTATGCATTGCAGGACACAATTATTGGAGGTAAAGAAATGTTACTACAGGAGATTTTGTTCCCTTCAAAGGAAATCTGTCTGGAGAAGGAGTTGTATTTCCGTTATTCCAAAGATCATTGTTTGCAGCACAGTGATATTGCACAGTATCAGGCTGAAATAAAGGCAAAAAAAGAAGAGGCTGAGCGTATTGCTCTTGAGAAGGAGCGTCTTGCACTTCTGGAGGAACAGCGTCTTGCCCGTATGGAGCAGCTGCGTATTGCCCGTGAAGAAGCGATGAAGATCGCCATTGAATCCGGTATCACCTTTGATCCCTCCGCTTTTGAGTTCAAGGAAGAGCTGGAAGAAGAGCTGCTCGAAGAACCGGAAGAGAACGCTGCATCTGCTGAGGATGCAGAAAATGAGAATGCAGAGGATGAGAATGCAGAAGCTCCTGAGGAAACCGAGGATGCGGAGCCGGAAGAAATTCCTGAGCCGGAAACCGGTATTATCTTCAAAAAGAAGAATGCACTGCTCAAGTTTGATACATACTTCAATGCATTTTCCATCGCAAAGTGGAGAAAGTACACCAACCTTTCCAACCTCGGCATCAAGCTGGTGCTTCAGGGTACTTTCAAGATCAATGTCAAGCATGTCAGCCGTATGGCTGGTGAGCAGACAGTGACAATGCTGCGTACCTACATGGTAGAAGAACCAGAAAAGAAGCGTCGTGCATTTGAGATCCCGATGGAGGATTTCAAGGATGGTCTGCTCTACATCGAGATCATCGCTTTGGAGGAACACAGTGTATTCTACAACGGTTTCTACTACACAGAGGTAGCAGATCAGATCGACGATCTGAATCCGGTCAAGTTTGCAATTGACATCTGCACATTCCGCCGTGAGGAATATGTAACTGCTAATATCCATAAGCTGCTGAAGATGATCATCCGTAATCCGGAAAGCCCGCTGCACGGCAGACTCGATGTTTATGTATCTGACAACGGCCGCACACTGGATTATGAAGCCCTGAATTCTGAGCATGTACATGTTTTCCCGAATAAGAACCTCGGCGGTGCCGGCGGTTTCGGCAGAAGCATGTATGAGATCATGCTCCAGAAAACAAAGAAGGGTTACACACACATCATCATGATGGATGATGACATCCGTCTGGACCCGCATGTACTGGAAAGAAACTACGCTTTCCTGCGTCTGCTCAAATCCGATTACAGTGATGCCTTTATTGGCGGTGCAATGCTCCGTCTGGATATGGAATGGATGCAGAGCGAATCCGGCGACCTTTGGAACGTGGTTTCCTGCAAGCCCGTCAAGTATAAGTACGATCTCCGCCGTATTATGTGGATCCTGAAGAATGAAAAGGAAGATACAGTAAACCATTTCGGATGGTGGTACTGCTGTATGCCGATTGCTGTTGTTCAGCCGGACAACCTTCCTCTCCCGATCTTCATCAAGCGTGATGACATTGAATACGGTCTGAGAAACGGCAGACACTTCATCAACATCAACGGTCTTTGTGTATGGCACGAGGCATTTGAGGGTAAGCGTGTACCGTATCTGGACTACTACTACTACCGTAACCAGAGCATCATGAATGCAAGACATCGTCCGCATTTTGGTTCTGAACAGATGCTCAACTACTTTGATACCACATTCAAGAAGAAGATTCAGGAGGATATTGAGCTGTACCGCTATAAGGAAGCTCACCTGAAGCTGCAGGGTATTGATGACTTCCTCAAGGGTATTGACTGGCTCAAGGCTCAGGACGGTGAGCTGCTGAATACCATCACCATGCGTCGCCGTACCTATCAGAAAAAGCCTGTTGAGCAGCTCAACTGCACTTTCACACATGGTATCTATGAAAACACTCTGAAATTCAAGGAAACCAAGGATCAGGAGAAGAAGCGTATTGCTTCCCACAACGGCTGGGACAAGCCGGCAACCAAGGATCTTGTCATTGCTCCGCTGAATTTCCCGCATCCCGGTATGATCTGCGGTGCCAAGAGAGTCCTCTACTACGATGAAGCATCCAATACCGGCTACTATGTTACCAGAAGCGAGAACGAGCGTGATGACGTTCTCAAGCACTTCAACATGACTCGTCAGAATATTATTGATACTTACGATCAGGTTCGTGAGGAGTATGATGACCGTTATGAAGAGCTGCTCTGCCGTGAGTTCTGGGAGAAATACCTCTTTACTCCTGTTGAAGAAGCACAGCCCATTCCGCTGGAGTGGTGGGAAAAGACTGCACACTTCACACCTGCCCGTGTTGAGAAGGGTAAGGAAAAGCTCGCTGAAATTGAAGCTGAGCTGAAGCGTCAGAAGAAGCTCAAGGTAGCCATCAAGTCCAATCGTGTGGTATTCTATCTGACGAACCGCCGTGGCGTAACATGCAACCTCAAGTACATTCTCCTTGAACTGAGAAAGCAGGTCGGCAGCAAGCTGGATATCATCTGGGCTTCTGATTATCCTGAAACCTGCGATTCCATCCGCAAGATGGGTATCCCCGTTGTAAAAGCTGGTTCTGAGGAGCATCTGGCATATCATATGTCCGCAAAGGTTCTGATCACCAATGATAATCAGCCTGCACATTTCGGCAAGCGTAAGGGACAGATCTACATCAATACATGGCACGCAGCTATGAATTACAAGACCATCGGACCGGATTATCTGGCTCCCCGTACTCCGGAGGAAATGCAGGTTTACATGCTGGAGAATCCGCAGCCTGATTATTACCTGTCCGGCAGCCAGTTCTTTACAGATGACACTTCCAAGTCTTTCTATTATGACAAGAAGGTCTTTGTTCCCACCGGTATGGCAAGAAATGATATTTTCTTCACTGATTACAGTGAGGTAGTCAAGAAGGTCCGCAAGGAATGCGGTGTACCGGACGGCAAGAAGATCGCACTGTATGCTCCGACATTCCGCCGTGGATTTAAGATCGGTGACATGCTGTTCGACTTCCGCCGCTTCAAGGCTGCACTGTCCAAGCGATTCGGCGGTGAGTGGGTAGTTCTTTACCGTGGTCACTACTTTGTAAAGAACAATCCTAAGACTGATTCCATTGATGTTTCCCGCTATGAGGATATGCAGGAGCTGATGTGTGCAGCAGATATTCTCGTTTCCGACTATTCTTCCTGTCTGTGGGACTTCACCTTTACAGGCAGACCGGCAATCGTATTTGCAAATGACCTCGACGAATATCTCTATGACGACAGAGGCTTTGCACTGCCGCTGCACAAGTGGCCGTATCCCATCACAAGAAACACCAAGCAGCTCGTTGACTGCATTCTGAACTTTGATGAGAAGGAATACAACGAAAAGGTTAAGCTGCATCATGAGCGTGAGGGTGCGTTTGAAAAGGGCACATCCGCAAAGGCTGCAGTTGAGATCATCCGCAGAGAATGCGGCGTTTGATCGTAACAATTCTAAACAGCTCCCCTTGATTGGGGGGCTGTTTTTTTGGATACAAAAGAATCCCCCGAACTGGACGTTCGGGGGATCGACTTTATCTCAGTACAACCTTTGCAAGAGCTTCCAGCAGCTTTTTCTGTGCTGCCATTTCATTCTGCATGGTTTCAATCTGTTCATTCAGCTGGGTGATCTGTTCTGCCTGCTCGGTATTGGTCTGAGCCTGTGCAGAGAGCTGTTCGGTCAGCTGGGTGATCCGGTCAGCCTGTGCAGTGCTGGTCTGTGTCAGAGCTTCAAGATCAGCATCGGTGGAAAGACGGAGCCACGGACCCCATTTGTTTTCCTTCTTACCATGGAAATAACGCCGATATACAGGAACATTGGGGAGATTGGGTTCAAGAATTTGAATCATTGCCGTGTTCCCTTCAACAATGGCAGCAATCTGCTTGACGGTCAGACGGAAGCCAACATTCTGGGTAAAGGATTCCGGAAGGTTGGTGATACTCGCCTTCTCTTTACCGGAACGGCAACGGTATGCACCTGGTTCATGGTAGTCGTTGATGTCAGCATTCTCCTGAATCGTGTTAGTATAGGGCACATACAGCGACTCCAGCTTATAGTAATCTGCAAAACGCACATCATTTCTTGACAGCAATGCAACACGTTTTTCCAGAGTTTCCAGCTCAGTTTTCTCCTTCAGCTCATTCAGCATCTGAACTTCATTCTCACATTTGCTGGTGATAATGTTTACAGCCTCCAATGCATAATCATAGAAGCTCGGCTCAAAATGGAGGATATGCTTTCCCCATTTGTTGCGTTCATCTGCAATATAATGCTCGGGGAACGGGATCACATGTGCTTTGGGAAGAGCTTTTTTCAAAGTATCGAAAGCCACTCGGATGCATCTGCGGCAGTCTTCAACCATCCAGCCAGCTGTAAACGGAATAATCTCATGATTGAATCCATAATACTCCGCAGCCGGGACGCATTCCAGAAGTATGATCTTTTCTTCATCATACAATTCCAGTGCCTTCTTCGCAAAGGAAAGCATTGCTTCCTGAATTTCGTCATCCGTATATGACTGTGCTTTGCGTCTTGATGCAATTTTATACACGCCATCCTTGGAAAGACTTTCCATCAGAGGTGTACTGGGTACACGGCAGCTTGCAACACAGCCGTCAGGATCACTCATAATGGGCAGACGGATGTCGCCGACATCAATCATAAAGTAATCGGCCCGGTTCTCAGCAAGATAATTCCAGTAGGTTTTTGTCAGATCCAAAAAGATGTTGCGTTTAAGGAAATTCTTTTCAGGGAGAGCATATACCTTCTCCTCCAGCAGTTCTCTATCACAGGAAACGGCAGGACTGCCCATTGCAAGAGGATTGATGAACCCTTCGTAGCAGTTGATCTGATAACCGCCATCGTCCTCGTGTACACCAAAAATATCTCTGATAACGCAAGGACCGAACAGGCTAAGACTCACCTTTTCAGGCTCTTCTTTTTCCGGCTCCTGAAGCATCGTCTGCACTTTCTCTTCCAGCATAAGAATATCCTGATCTGTGGCAAGCCGCTGCCACTCGCCCCATCTATTTGCTCTTGTACCGTGATAATAACGGCGGTACACCGGTACATCCGGAAGATTCGGTTCAAGAATCTGAATCAACGGAGTAGCACCCTGCGGTGCGGCAGCAATCTGCTTTACAGTTAACCGAAAGCCTACATTCACAGTAAAACTTTCCGGTAAATTTTTGATTGTGGACTTGGTTGCACCATCTACACAACGATAAACCTTCGGAAGAATATAAGAATTCAAATCCTCGTTTCTAAGAATTGTGTTTTTTCTGCCAAGATCAGCAGGTACAAACAAGCTGTCAACTGCAAGTTTATTGACCACATCCAAGCGATTCAGTCCCAACATTCTATTGAAAACAATGTACGACTGATTACGGCACTGCACAGATCTCGCCATCTTTTCATAATCTGAAACTTTCTCCGCATACTTCCACCAGATTCCGAAGTAAGCATTCAGCTCCGGAAGCCAGTCATTGTAACGATTGGATGCTGCTCTGATTTCCGTATCATCAAAGTTCCATTCCCACGGCTTATTGTTTTTCGGAATTAATCCGCAATAATGGATAATGATTGGCTGATACGGATAATACTCATAAGGGATTTCTTCATCATAGTGAAATCTTTTACGCTCGTTAAAGTAATCCGGCAAGCTGAAATCAATTCTGTAATTATAATAACCATTTTTTAACAGTTTTGTTTTTGTCAAGAAAGCCATATTCAGAAGACCCTGATCATTCAGAATATTATTGTTTCCCGTTACAGTTTCGACCACATTTTTGTAAAATTCCACATCAATGTTTTCTGCTCTGAATTTTTCGAGATTGATCAGAATCACACCAGCATTGAAGTAACCACCAGCTCTGGCTGTTTCAGGGTTCATTGTATCTATGATTTCAAAATCAGTCAATGCTCCCTCTTCATTTCTAATGTCATATCTGCATTTGCTTGCAATCAAAAAATGATCCTCAAAATCCATTGTATAATATGGAAGGAGATCTCCATCAACAATAATATCAATGTCAAGATACAGAATACGATCAAGTGTCTCAGGTAAAATTTGATGAGCACACAATCTGTACATTGTTTCAATTGTCCAAAGCTGACCACCAAACGGCAAATCGTCATACAACGCAGCATCTACTTTTAGATAATAAACTTTCTGACCATACATATCAGCCACTTCATTGCCATATGCTTCATCGGTTTCATCAAGTTTATCGTGCAAAACATAAAAATTGACTTTGCAGTCCGGATGATTCTCATACACAGAAACCATCAGTACTCTCAGGTACTTCAGGTAATTCCGGTCAGTAGAAACCAGAATATTTAATGTGTCGTCCTTTACCGCAACGACTTCTGTCTTAGGCATATTTGTCTTGGGCGTATTCGTCTTAGATACATTTCTTCTTTTGGATGATCTCCTGCTCACTTCGCAATTGCCTCCCTCAGCTGTGTACTGCTTGTTCCCTTTGTATACGGGAAGTACACGATTTGAACTCCCTTATCTGCAAAATATTCCTCATAGGAATTGAAACGTTCTGTCCCCTTGTAGTCTGAACCAACAAACAGGAAATCATACTTGATGATGTCCTTTTTGTACACATCCACATCCTCCTTGCAGGAGGTGATTACCTGATCCACATAGCTGATGCTCTCCACGATCGCCTTGCGTTCCTCAAACGGAATGTAAGTGGTCTTGCCCTTGTGGGATGCATCCGCATGCACACCAACAACAAGATAGTCGCAGTACTGCTTTGCTCTCTTGAGCAGATTCAGATGCCCGATATGGAACAGGTCAAATGTACCGCTGAGATAACCAACCTTGAGCTGGGGCTTTGTGGGGGTGTCAAGTCTGCCGCTTTTCTGCTTGTATTCGATGCTGCTCAGACCGAATGCCTGCACGTCCTCACGGCTGCGGCGGATCACATCCGCATAAACCTCGTCATAGGACGGAATGTAGAGCAGCTCACGGCTCTCTGCACGGCGGATGAACTCTGCTGCAAACGCCCGTACTGCGGAAAGATCCGTCTGTGCTGCACCGTCAAAGCGTGTGCCCTTGATATTGCCGGGGGATGCGTTCAGAATGCGGTTTTCACTGCCGTGGTAAGCAAGCTCTGTATTCAGTGCATCAATACAGCTGCATACCGCCGCCTTGGAAGCACTGTAAACGGAGAACAGCGGAGAATTGACGATGCCGACAATGCTGCCCATAACTCCGCAGTAAAATGCTTCCCTGCCCATGAGCTTGTGGTAGAAGCGGTGGAGAATGCGGATCACTGCTTCTGCGTTGACACGCAGATTGTTCATGATCTCTGCCTCCTTCAGCTCCTCAAAAAATGCCAGTCTGCCGAAGCCCGCTGTGATGTAGAGAGCATCCGCATCCTGATGGGCATCAAAAATGGAAAAATCTCTGCTGCGAAGATCGAACTGTTCAAAAGTAACCTTCTCTGTTTCAGGCAGATTGGAACCGTCACGGTCAATCACGCAGACCTGCTCGTAATTCTGAGCAAGCAGTTCGTGCACGACTGCAAGACCAATGCCGTTTCCTCCGCCGACAACCAATGCTTTTTTCATAGTATTCCTCCCCTTTTCCTCGGAATCAACTCTGTTGAGTTGCATTTGCTTCATTCTGTGCTTCACGGAGTGAACGCACTTCCTTCTCAAGCTGCTTGACCTGCCGCATGAGAATATCGTATGCGGACGGCTGTGCAGATTTTTCAGCTTCCAGTGCTTCCTTCAGCCATGCAAGGCTGCGGTCACGCTCTCTGGCGATGATCTCATAAACACGATCATAGTCGATCTGCGGACGGAAGAATTCCTCCTTTGCTGTCATGATCTCACCCGGACGGTAAACCAGCCGATCCATCAGACCGAGCAGACCAAAAAGCGACAGGAATCTCGGAATGCCACGCTGCTGGTTGGCGATGCAGATGAACGGCTTGCGGAAGAGAATTGCAAAGCAGGAACCGTGGAAGGAGTCCGTCACCACAAAATCCGCATTCTGATAGTACTGCATCATATCTTCGAGCGTCACATCATCCTGAATATTCGGCAGTCCAAGCTTCTGTGCATTATCCTTATGCATCCACGGTACGCCGTTGAGGGTGTTCACCATATCCAGTCCCAGCAGATCGGCTGTTTTCTGGATGGCATTCCGCTTACCCTCCGTGGGATCGAGAATATAGGTCATCAGGTAGGGTTTCTCGGGCAGCCTGCGTTCAGAGGCGGCTGCGAGAGCATCATAATGCTTCGGATCACAGAGGAAAATGGGGTCAAGTACGAATTCCGCATCAATGCCGAAGCGTTTCTTCGCAATCTCCACACCCTGATCCTCACGCAGAGAAACTGCATCAATACGGCCTGCATGGAACGCACATTTTGCTCTTCCCTCCTCCGGTGCAAAGAAATCATCCTTGCCGAAGGAGCCTGCGTAAACGATCTTTTTCTTGTCATCCCTTGCAAAATCAAGGAAATAATAGGTGCCGAACTGCTCACAGCGTGTCCATGTCCACATCTGGTCGGAGCCGAGCATGAAAGTATTGCAAAGGTCATTGAGCTGCATGGTGTCAGTAATATCAAACACTTCGCTGACTGCGTAATCATGCCGCCTTGCAAAGCTTCTGGCATAGTTGTCACGGCGTTCAATATCATTTTCCTTGATCTTCGGCTTGTCGATCATCAGAACACTGTACCCCAGCTCCTCCAGTACTGTGTGGAGAGCATAATAGGTCAGTGTTGTGCCATAATTCGGGAAATACCATGCACCGATCAGACCGATGTCATAACGTCCGTCAAGTGCCATTTCTACCGCCTCCTCAATGGTATGCTTTTGCAGCAGCTGGAAAAACGCATCCCTGCGGGGGTGTGCCGCTGCCGGCCTGTGCAGGTGTGCCTGCTTTTCAAGTGCTGCCTGCAAGGGCATCCGCTTGATCTTGCGGCACTTGTCAAACAATTCTCCGAGAAGCTTTTCGCCCTTCGGATGATTGACAAGCACAAGCGATGTACCTCTTGTATCATTCATATAGGGATCAAGCTTGGAAATCCCCCAGAAATCCCCGATCGTCACATCGCCCTGACGGGATCTGACAGTGAACTGACAGCCGGTGCAGGAGGGACGGATCATGAGGTTTTTCAGGTATGCTTTCAGGTAGGGATCCGCATCACCACGGTGGTATTCTCTGCCGTTTTCCAGCTTTGCAGAAACAGCCGTTGTCCAGCCGAACACTTTTTTATCACGGAAGGTCAGCTCTTTGACACGGCTGCCCTTCAATGCGGACAGCTCATCAAGGTATTTTGCAAACACTGCCGGTGATGCAATGCCATGACAGATCAGGTCGGCAAGAATGAGGTTCGGATAGTCTTTTTTCAGGTACATCCGCAGACCTGCAACGTGACAGGGACAGCCCGTGAAGAGCAGGGGCTTGTCGGGATGCTTTGTCAGGAATTGTTTTGTCTGCCGATAGATGTCGCCCATCCGGCTCTGTGTATACTTGGAATGACGGAGCTTCGGGAGATCTGCGGCATCAGTAATGAGAATATGCTCTGCTTCGAGCGTATCGGAATACGCACAGCCGACCACAGCACCGCCCTGATCGAGCACATGCTGTGCCATCAGTCCGAACATACCGCCGGAGGAGCTGTCCTCACGGATGGTGTTGTCCGCCATCATCGCATAGCAGAGAGGTTCTTCGGTGTTGCCGCTTGCGGGGGACTCACAGGCTGCACAGGCAGTCCGGCACAGACCGCAGTCCGTACATTTTGCATTGTCCACCGCAGGATAGGGAAAGCCCTCACTGTCCGGCTGCATGGTGATCGCAGAAGCCGGACAGATATTGCTGCACACGCTGCATCCGGTGCAGCGGAACTTGGTTACATTTGCAATGGAATTGGTCATGAATGCCTCCTTAGAATGCATCAGCGGCGGAGCAGCTGCTTGATCTTGCGAATGGGGGCAGTCAGTGCCATACCCAGACGATGGGAGAAAGCGGCTCTGGTCGCATCAAGGGATGCAATGTACATATCACGTTCGTTTCGTGCATCGTCACGTTCACGGGTCAGATCCTGAATCCGCACTTCCTTTTCGTGAATCAGGGCATCAATGGAACCGCTTGTGCTGACGCTGGAAGCCGCTGCAGCAAGATGTCCGGAATAGAGCTGGTCGATCGAAGCAATGACTGTTTCCGGTGAAAAGCCGGTGCTTTTCAGGATTTCAAAATCCAGACAGCCGCATGCTGCAAGATAGTAAATGAAGGTGCTGCTGCTGCCATTGCGAATGGCTTCAGCGGCAATGGGAGTGAATTCAGTGAACAGCCGATCCGCCGTGATCCGGTGGAGCTTGGCATACCCATGTTCAGCGGAGAACCGGAGATTATCACGCAGTCCGCTGAGAAGTCCCTCCACCTTCTCCGGTGTCCAGTCAATGGGCTGGTAGCAGGCACGATAGCCGTAGGTCTGCATGGGAACCGCATAGAACTTTCCGGCATGGTGCATTGCCTGCACAAAGAACGGAGGATCCTGAAAACGCTTATAATCAGGGAATTTCAGCTCATGCTTGCCGATGAACTCCCTGCGGTAGAGGAAACGGTGGAAACCGTAGTCGAACTGATAATCACTGAAATGTACAAAGCCTTCTTTTTCAAAGGTATACTTTCCGTAAATGCCGCTGAATTCTTCCTGCACGACACCGCTTTCATTCATCACGAAGCTGCCGCCGCAGATCTCTGCTTTATGGGCAGAAGCGGCGATGTACATCTGACGGAGCACATCACGGTCGGGGTAATAATCGTCGGGATCCATGAATGCGATATATTCGCCCTTAGCGTGAGCAATACCGGCATTTCTTGCCGCACCGACACCGCTGTTCTTCTGATTGACGATCTTCAGTCGGTTATCATTTCGCCAGAAATCCACCAGCAGCGGAAGGGAATCATCGGTGGAGCCGTCATTGACAGCGATGATCTCCAGCTCGGAAAGACTCTGCTGGGATACGCTTTCCAGACACTGCACCAGATAGGGAGCTTTATTGTACACCGGAATGATGACGGAGATCTTCGGATGCATCACCGGCTGTTTTTCACGATAGAATGTCTTGTAATAGCCAAGCTTCACATGTGCAGAGGCTTCCTCTGCCTCTGCGAGGAGCTGTTCGGCTTCACGCTTCTTTGCCTCTGCTTCCTGCTGCGTACTGAGGAACTGCATCAGCATGGACTGCTCACCGCAGACCGCATTCTGTAAGAGCTGCAGGACAAAATGTTCCGGATAGCGTACTTCCGTGCTGCCCTTCTGGAGGAGCTGCTGGTCAATGCAGCTCTGTGCAGTCAGGAGCTTCTGCACGATCGCAGGATGTCCGGCATTGCAGAAAGGCTCGATCTGCGGTCTGAACAGAAGATTCAGACGGCGGACAGTCAGCTCGTGGAGCTTTGCATACTGCTGCTCTGCGGAAAAACGGAGGTCATCCGTCAAGCCGTCGATCAGGGCTTCCACCTGTACTGCCCCAAGCTGCTTGGACTCGCTCCAGCGATAGCAGTAGGTCACCTGCTTCACTGCATAAAAAGTGCCTGCTGCATGCATGGCACGGATGAAGAAGGGCGGATCCTGAAAACGGATCAGTGGCGGAAATTCTATATGGTTGGACTGGAGCAGCTCACGGTCATAGATGAAACGGTGGTAGCCATAGTCAAACTGATAATCGGCATATCTGACCAGTCCCTCTTTATGGAAAGTATAATCCTTCAGTGTACCGCCGAATTCAGTATGCATCACACCATCCTGATCAACATTGGAGAATGAACCGCCGCAGATCTTGACGTTGTGAGCTTCTGCTTTCTCGTAAAGCATTTTCAGGGTATTGTGACGGGGATACCAGTCATCGGGATCCATAAAGCAGATGTATTTGCCCCGTGCATAACGCATGGCATGATTTCTGGCAGGGCCTGCACCCTGATTTTCCTGTGTGTACACACGGTAACGCTTGTCACGGGCTTCGTATTCACGCAGAAGTTCAAGCGTGTTGTCCGTGGAGCCGTCATTCATTGCAATGACCTCAAAATCATAGAGATTCTGACTCATGATACTGTCAAAGCATTTCCGCAGATAGGGGGCTGTATTATAGGCAGGAACAATGATGGAGATCTTCGGGTGATCGGTGATCTCAGCAGAGGGAGTTACCGGAACGAACTGGTCATCCTTGTTCTCTGCATAGAAGCGTTCGGGATCATGGAGGATCTGCTCCAGACGCATACGCTGCTTTTCATCAAAGAGGCTGCGGTCGATCTCACCGGCTGCATCCGCTTTCTGGAAATCCTTTGTGAACTGTGCAAGAAACTCCCGTTTCAGCTCAGGGGCAATGCGGCGGAATGTGAAATAATAGCTGCCGAACTGCTTGAAGCGGTATACGGGGATGAAGCTCCTGCGAAGCTCCGGATCCTTGTTCAGGAAATTCTCCTCGGTGAGCTGGTACTCAGTCACGATCGCCATAGCCTTGCCTCTGTTATTGATGGAAGAGCCGGGATTATCGCCACGATACATGTAGAAGGGACGATTGACGAACATGATCCGCTGTGCACGGCTGAACACACGCACCCAGAAGCCGTTGTCCTGATAGGAGGCTCCGGGAGTTTCGTTATGACGGATGCCGTGGCGGTTGATGAAATCCATGTTGTAGATACCGCTCCAGTTATTGACAGTGAAGCGGTACACCTCAGGATGTTCCGCAGGATTCAGAACCTTGTTATATGCTTCCTGATTGCCCAGCGTAATGGAATTGTAGCTTTGCAGCATGGTTCGGTTCTGGTTATAGAAGCGGTAAAAGTCCGCCTTGACAAAATCCAGCTCATTCTCCTTAGCGGTCTTGTACAGGATCTCGTACATATCTGCAAGGATGAAGTCATCGGACTCGACAATGGAGAAATACTCGCCCTTTGCCGCATCCATGCCAACATTCATGGTATGACCGTAGCCGGAATTCGGCTTGTCAATCACAATGACACGGGAATCCTTCTTTTCATATTCCCTCAGTATCTCCAGTGAATTGTCCGTGGAGCCGTCATTGACACAGATGATCTCAATTTCCTTGAGTGTCTGCCCGATCAGACTGTCCAGACATTCCGGCAGGTAGGCTGCAACATTGCAGACCGGTACCACTACGGATATTTTAATCCGGCTTTCCATAATGTTTTCTTTTCCTTTCTATATATTTGTGGGAATGACTGAAAACCAGCGTTCCGGCAAGATGGTGAATCTGCTGTTCCTGCCTTGGTAAGGTATTCAGCTTCCTCTTATGAGCTTTGATAACTGCCGTCCATCAGCTCCTGCACTGTGTAATGCGGTACATTGGTCATATTGCGTAATTTTTTTCTGATGGTCGCCGCATTGTACAGATCTGCGATCAGAAACATCCTTGTTTCCGGATAGGAAGGTGATCTGCGTGGAACGATCTTGATCTCGTTCTGCTTGCTGCGGTTGCTGTCCTCCACAATGTAATCCACACTGATCCCTGCCTCACGCAGCCATTCCCTGACTGCCTGATAAACAACATTTTCGCCGTAAACAGCGATATGTGTGATCTCTCGCTCCTTGAAATAGCGGAGGAAATTCTGTTTGCATTCCGGTTCGGAGAGCATGCGGAGGAAGAGATTGGAAATCGTTGCATAATACGCAACGCTGGAATCCTCCTGATGCTGTTTGTCCGCTGCGGTCAGGGGGGCAAGGCTCGGCTTTGCATTGCGGTCAGCATTGCGGACACGCAGATAGCGTTCGTATTTTGCACAAAGCTCACGCACCTCGTCACCCGTCTGGGCGAAGGCAACCTGTTTGCCGTGGTCAAGCCAGAGGATCTTATTGCAGAGCCTCCTGATCTGTGCCAGAGAATGTGACACAAAAATAGTCGTTGCACCGCCACGGATGATCTCCATCATCTTTTCTTCACTTTTCTTGCGGAACGCACCGTCACCAACGGAAAGCACCTCATCAAGAATGAGGATGTCGGGGTTGACCAGACAGCTGATGGAAAATGCCAGTCTGGATTTCATTCCGGAAGAAAGCTGCTTGAAACGGCGGTTCTGGAATTCGGTCAGCTCGGCAAATTCGAGAATCTCATCGACCTTGGAGTCGAGGAATTCCTGTGTATAGCCCAGCAGTGCACCACGCATGTAGATGTTTTCACGAAGATTCAGCTCACCGTCAAAGCCCGTGCCAAGTTCCAGAAGAGCAACGACTCTGCCGTCCGCAGCGATCGTTCCCTTCTGCGGAGGGAGAATGCCGGCGATGGATTTGAGGATGGTGGATTTTCCGGCACCGTTTGTACCGATGATGCCGAGAAAATCGCCCTTTTCAATGCGGAAGGAAACGTCCTCGACCGCCCAGTATTCATTCTTGTCCAGATCTCCCTTGATTTTATGGATGACCCAGTCCTTCAGACCGATGTTCTGAATTTCTCCTGAAATATAGCGGATGGATACATTTTTTGCTTCTACCATTGCTCCACCCTCCTTACAGATAATAGATAAATTTCTTATTGTTCAGCTTGTAGGTAATGCAGCCTGCGAGGAAGAATACTGCTGCATATCCGATACAGATCAGGTGATCTGTCAGTGATGGGATCGTACCGTCAATGATGATGCTTCTGAAATACACAATGTAGTCATACAGCGGATTGATCTTGAGCAAATCACGGTACTGCTCCGGAAGAATGCTGACCTGCCAGAAGATCGCACTCAGATAATTGAGCAGACGGCAGAAGATATTGTACAGATACTGTGTATCTTTGAAAAACACATACATGGTGGAGAGGATCATGCTCACGCCAAGATTGAACAGAATCAGACAGCCAAGCGGTATGAGCAGGAACACAAACTTCCATGTGAAAGCGATGTCATCAAGCACCATAAAAACAATGAGAATCAGGAATGTGATCCCGAAATCCACAAGACAGGCAACATTTTTGGACAGAACAAAGAACCATTTCGGCACATTGATCTTGGTAATGATACCGGAATTGGAAAGAATGGCAGTCATGCCGCCGTGTGTTGCGAAGGAAAACATGCCGTACACCAGCACACCTGTGAGAAGATAAATGGTATAATGCGGTGTGTCCCTGCCGAAAAGATTTCTGAAGATCAGCATCATGATGGCAAATTCACACAGGGGATTCAGGGCACTCCAAAGGAGTCCGAGGGTGGTTTTCTTATATTTCTGACGGAAATCCCGTTTGACAAGCTGTGTAAACAAATAGCGGCTCTGTATCAGGGTTTTAATCAATCTCTTTCCCATCCTTTCTTGCGATGATTTGTCCGTCAGGACTTCTGGTGTTTCTGACGGAGAGCTTCTAGCTCACGCTGCAAAGCATAGATCTCGTACTGCATCGTGCTCAGACGCTGCTCCAGCTCCTCCGGTGTATCTGCATGAAGGGCTTGCAGCGGCTGCTCCATATGGGTGCGGAGCCACGTCATGGACTCCTGACGTAACGGTTCCAGACGGCGTTCCACCTCATCATAATCAATGTCCTCTTCCAGCAGATGGAAGCGGCTGGTGTTATCCTGCTCCATGTAGAGCAGTCTGTCCTCAAGACCGCAGATCCGCAGCAATGTTTCAAAGCGGTCACGGCTGGGCATATCCTTGCGGATGATGCAGACAAAACGGCGGCGGAACAGGATCGAAAAGCAAAGACCGTGGAAGGAATCGCCGATATACAGTGTACAATCACGGATCAGGTGCAGCCAGTCCTCCACAGTGGGATCCTTCACTGTGGGCAGATTCATGATCTTCCGGCATTGTTCAGGTTCATTCGGATTGACCACATTGAACATCTCACAGCCGAGCTGTTTTGCCGCTGCCTGAATAAAGGCACGCTTCTTTTCGCTTGCACCGAGGATGTAGGATGCAAGATAGCGTTCCGGCAGCACAAGCCTTGAATCATCCGCAGCCTCATTGAACCAACGCATGTCACAGAGGAATACGGGGTCGAGCACCTTGTCCGCAGCAACGCCGAAATGCTTTTTGCAGAGGTTCACTGCAGCATCCTCCCGGACGGAGATGCCGTCAAATTTGCGGATATAGTAACGGTTCTGTCTTGCCAGCCATTCCGGAGCGTTATATCCGCCGCCGAAAGAGGCAGCATAAGCAAGTTTCCGTTTATTGTCAGGTACAAAGTCAAGGAAAAGATAATTGCCGCTGCTTCTGCCGCAGATCTCATAGTTCCAGACGACATCGGAACCAATGATAAAAGTATCGCACTGCTCGCCCTGAATACGCCAGTCCTCAGCATTCACTCTTCTCTTGCTGACATTGCAGTGACGGCGGATAAAGCGGTGAGCGAGGGTATTGTGATCGGCATAACGAGGCGACCACAGGAATGTGGGCTTGTCGATGAGCAGAGGATCATAGCCCATATCATAGAGTACACGGTAAAGTGCATAATAGGTCAGAACACTGCCGTAATTCAAGCCGTACCAGAGTCCGACGATGCCTGCATCATAGGTTTTCTGCATGCAGCTTTTCAGCAGACGGCGAAGCGGCACACGTCCGACACCTGCAAGGAAGCGGTCAGCCAGCTCCGGACGGGGCGGACGCTCCGTAAGGACACGGTTGCCGTGAGAGGCTTCCGACAGCGGGATCTGCTCATACAGCGGAAGTGCCTTCTGTACAGCGGCACAGAGCTTTTCGCCCTTGGGACTGTTGACTGTCACAAAGGAGGTGCCCTTTTTATCACTCCATTCCTCATGGAATCTGCTCACGCTCCAGAGATCCCCGCAGGTCAGATCGCCCTGACGGGGGAGCTTTGCAAACATGCAGTTTCCGCAGGAAGGACGGATGGAGTAGTCGGACTGGAACATGGCATAGAAGAAATTCTCCTTGCACTTTTCACGGAATTCTGTTCCGTCCGTAAATTCGATCGTCATGGAAGAGCTCCAGCCGTAGCGTTTTTTATTGCGGTAGGAGATCTTTGCTGCTTCCTGCTCGGGAAATGTTTCCTTGAGGTACTGCTGCATGATCTTCTCTGATACTACACCGCTGCATGCGATGTCAAGCGTATACAACTCAGGGTAATCCCTCCCGAGAAAAGCAAGCACACCTGCAACCTGACAGGGGCAGCCGATGAACAGCACCTTTTCACCCCTTGTCAGCAGTGTCCGGATCTCGTGATACATGCTGCGTGGGATCATGCTCTGGGTATATTTTACACCGGAAAGCTGCTCCAGCTCCTCTGCTTCATGGATGATGGTATGCTGCACCTGCAATGCATTGACAAATGCAGCACCGCAGACATAACCGCCGCCTGCAATGAATTCAGCAGAAAGCACTGCTGCAAAACCGCCGGATGCACTGACTTCACGCTGCTCAGGCTCTGCCTGCACCGCATAGCAGGCAGGACGCTTTTCATTGCGGTAATCCGGTGTAAGCACGGGGCAGCGATTGGTACATTCGCCGCATTGTGTGCAGAGCGAGCTGTTGATGACAGGATACAAGAAACCGCCCATTCCCTCCTGCATTGTGATCGCATTCAGAGAACAGGCTGCTTCACATGCACCGCATCCGGTGCAGCGGTTTTTTTCCGGCAGCCGGCAGCTGACAGCCGGTACTTCCTCCGTCTGTATACTGACAGAAGGGAGCTGCACTTTATTTCGTTTCAATGATAACTTCTTCAACTCTCAAAATCCTTTCCTAAGGCAGCATACATTCCAGAATATGTCTGCCGCTTGGGGGTCGGCTATATGAAAACTTCCGATTCCGGTTTTTTTCTGGTACCGGAACAGAAATGTTGTTTTTATGATATTACCCTATCTATATTATACCACAGTTCCTGCTGTATTGCAAGGAATTCATGATAAAAAGGAGAATTTGCTCAAACGGCATCATTCTCCCTGAACCGGTTGACTTTTTCCCAGTATTCCGTACTGCACAGCGTACCGGATGCTTCACGAAATGACCTGACCGCCCATTCTCTCCTGAAAAGGAGAACGGCAGCAGAGGTCAGCATGCGGAGCAGAAGCCGCAGTGCCCTGCCTCTTTGCAGGTGTGTCCGGTACATTCTGCCGGTCATGGGGGAGCAGTGGAGCAGTTCCCGTACACGGAAGCCCTCGGCGGAATATGCATGAAAGGCATCCACCGCAGCGGTGTCCCTGCTGCATGGAAGGAGGATGCCGCCGAGTGTGAGCATCCGGAGCAGTGAGGGAACCGGCACCGGAGGTGTCAGCTCCGTGCCCTCGGGAATGGATTCACATTCGGGCACGCACTGCATGATCTCCCGATGGAGTGCGGAAGCATCCGTATTTCGCAGGAAATCGGCACCTTTCAGAAAATCACCGTAGGCACGCAGGATCAGTCCGGCCGTCTCATACCGCTGGAGGAATACATTCCGGCACACAGCGGAAACGAGGTTCCGGATGGTGCGGAGCCGTCCGCCCGTGCGGTCATGAAGTGCAGCGGTGATCAGGGTGTTGCGGGTGTTGTAGTACTCAATTGCAGGATTGTATTTTTTCACAAAGTCCTCGTGTGCCACGCACACACCGGACAGGCAGACCACGGGTTCTCCCAGACGGAGGGCGTATTCCACATCGTCCATCTTGAAGAAGAACGGCATGGAAAGTCCGGCATTCCGTATTTTTTCCACGGACATGCAGCAGCACCACCATGAATTGTAGTCAGCCTCCTGCTCTGCTGCGGCATTCCGGATGCAGTTTTCTCTGCTGCGGAGATCAAGCCCCTGCATCAGTCCCTGCAAAATGCCGCCCTCCAGAAATTTTGCACCGGCTTCAAACTGGATCCACGGCATATCGAGCAGGCACATGGCACCGCCGACGGTCACATGTGCATATTCTGCACGACAGTGACTGAGGAAAAACAGAAGTTTTCCGAGGATCTCAGGACGGAACTCAATATCGTCGTCCATGAGGAGCAGGTGTGTAAAACCGGCTTCGCTTTGCAGCACCTCCTGCATGATACGGGAGAAGCCGCCGGAACCGCCGGTATTCGGATTGGGCAGAGTGGTCACATGGGGCAGCTCCGGCAGAAGTCCGGAGAGCGTACCCCCGTTATCAGCAATCAGCAAATGATGGGAAGATGCTCCGATCCGCTGTAAATAGCCAGAAACTGCGGCTGCATTGCGTTGGATGAAGGCTTCACGGTGATAGGTGCAGATGCCTGCTGCAAGGCGGATCTCCCTCTGCATGGGAGCATTCGCTGTGAGAACCGCAGACCGCAGCTCACAGTCCGTTTCCGCAGAAAAGCTCCAGAAAACGGCGGCTGCCTGCTCCGGTATTTCCGGATGCAGCGTGACCTTGCAGAAATCCTCTGCATTTACTGAGGTGCTTTCCTCCAGCAGCACATTTCCCTGTGCATCGCAGGCGGTCAGCCTCACCCTTCCCCTGCCCCGTGCTTCGAGCACGAGCTGCGGAGAAGTACAGACAGTATATTTCCGGTAGGTACCGATCGGAAACAGGTTGTAATAACCATCGAAGGAAACGACACAGCCGCCTGCAAGCCGCATTCCGCCTGCATGACAGGAAACGCCCCGTTCTGCATGAAAATACAGCTCCGTGCATGCGTCCTGTACGGGAAGCAGCATGACATCCAGTTGCATCAGATCCCCTCCGTTTCTCGATTTTTCCGGTCTTTCCGGCAATCTTCCCACGATTATCATAACACAAAAAAAGTACCGTGTCAAGGGAATCCGCACAACCTTGACAAGCTACACAAAACCGCATGCGGCTTCCCCATTCTTTTCGGGCATTATGAGCACCGTTTTCCAGCAGAAAACACCGCCGGCATCCGGTGTTTTCCGGCTGACGGCGGTGATGTGACACATATATTATCCGATATGGAATACCTGTCCTTCACGTCTTGCGATACGGGGCTTGGGGGCATCTTTCTGATAGCCGAGGATGCAGCAGCCGACACCGGCATAATTGCCCTCCACACCCCATTCCTTCAGGAGAGCCTTGCCCTCCTCGCTCTCAAACATCTGGAAGCAGCGATGGATCCAGCAGCTGCCAAGACCGAGGGCATGTGCCGCAAGCTGGAGGTTGCCCATCGCAAGGGAACCGTCCTCAAGCCATGTGCTGCGGTCACGGTTGGAGAGCACGAGAATGACGGTCGGTGCACCGTAAAAAGGATCACCGTCCATGCCCATGACTGCGGCATTCATGCGGGAAAGCTTGGCGATCACCTCGGGATCCTGCACAGCAATGAAGATGGGAGCCATGGCATTCATACCCGTGGGGGCATATCTGCCGGCTTCGATGACCTGATCGAGCAGTTCTCTGGATACCTGCTCACTGGTGAAGGATTTCACGCTTCTGCGTGAGAGAATGGTTTCGTAAAGATTGTTCATAGTATTTTCCTTTCGATGCAGGGAGTGTTGACACTAAAATAATACGCAGATTTTCGAGCAAAAATTTTATGCAGGCAAGGCGAAAAGGTGCAGGCAGGCTGTCGCCTGTCAAACCTTTTCAACGCAGAATGCGTGAAATATTGCCGAAAAGATGTGTTGTTAGGCTGAGTGTCAACACGACCTGGTTACATTGTCAGCAGGAAGCGGATCCACTTGCCCTGTTCGCAGGTGACCTGAATCTTGATCTTATGGACATCCATGATGCTCTTGGCAATGGCAAGTCCCAGACCGTAGCCGCTTTTGCCCTGATTGTTCCGTGCCTTGTCGCCACGGTAGAAACGCTCGAAGATCTTTTCAGTCTCCTTCTGCGAAATCTCACAGCCTGTGTTGTAGAATTCCAGAACCGCCTTATCGCCACGCTTCATGAGGGTGATCTTGATCGTGCCGTTCTCATTGGAATACTTCATGGCATTATCAATGAAGATCGCTGCAAGCTGGCGGATATGCTTTTCGCTGCCGCAGTATTCCACACCGGACTGAATGTCAAGCTCAAGGTTCTTGTGCATCTCAAAAGCCTGACTCTCAAACGGCAGTGCTGTGGCATTCACGGCGGCACTCAGATTGAATTTGACCAGCTCATATTCCTGCGTTGCATTGTCCATACGGGCAAGACTGAGCAGATCGCCGACAAGCTGATTCATACGGGCGGTCTGTTCCTGCATGTAGCAGAGCCACTTGTTTTCACCGATCTCATCCTGCAAAATATCTGCATTCGCAGAAAGAACGGTCAGCGGTGTTTTCAGCTCGTGTCCGGCATCGGATACAAACTGCTTCTGCCGCTTGAACGCTGTCTGTACGGGCTTTGTGATCCACTTTGACAGGATGCAGAGGATCACAAACAGCACAAACAGCATGATGCATCCGACAATGACAGTGATCCGGAACAGATTGTTCAGAAGTCCCTGATCGGAGGTCTTGTCGGTTACAACGATCAATGTACCATATTCCTTGGCGACGGAATAGTATTGCAGCCAACCGTACATACCGCTTTGCTCTCCCATCTGACGGATGCCGGTCATGATGGCTTTGGCTTCCTCGGCAGTGTAATCCTCCGTGTTCCGCAGTCCGAGGAATTCGCCGTTATGTCCAACAAGCAGTGCAAAATGGTCGATCGTGATGGTGATATTCCATTTGTTCGGACGTGCCGGCGGAATGGGCGGCGGCGTTGTGGTCGTCTGCACGGTGGTCGTGGTGGTCTGTACAGTGGTGGTCGTGGTGGTGGTGGTTTCTTCCGCAGTGGTAATTTCCTCCGGTACCGTGGGCTGCACGACCACAGGCACTTCCTCAGGCGGTGCCTCCTCTGTCTGCAAAGGCTCCGTGGGCGGATCGGTCGGCGGCAGCGTTGCGGAGATCGTGGTTTCAGGCTCCGTGGGCGGTGCCGGCGGCGTGGTGGGGAAGGTTTCAGGCGGCATGGTTTCCCTCGGAGGCATGGTTTCCGGCGGCCACTCCTCCCAGCTCGGACGGGTCGGACGTTCGGGACGCTGCTCCTCGGTCATTTCCGTCTGCTGGGGACGATCCTGCCAGTCATTTTCCCAGTCCTGATTCTGCCAGTCTTCATTCTGCAAGTCCTCATTCTCCCACCAATAGGTGCCGTTCTGGGTTTCTTCTTCCCACCAGTTCCGGTTGGCGAGCTGCTGCACCTCGATCACACGATTCTGCACAGCGTGGGTTTCAGCCATCGGCTCGGGGATCCCCTCCGGCGGAACGGGAGGTTCGCCCATCGGCTCGGGAATGAATTCATCGGAGGTTTCAAGGGTATTGTAACGGTCGCTTTCTGCGATCTGCCGCAGAAGCTTCATGGACTGGTGCTGACTGACGGTCTGCATCATCATATTGATGGTGCTGAGCATGATGAGAAATACGCCGATGAGAATCGCCATCGCAACTGCAACAAATTTGAGCTGCATCTGCATCATCATATCAAATTTGAGCATCGGCAGTCGGGCTTTCAGGGATGAAAGACTGAATTTCGGAATCTTCGGCATATCAATCACCGCTTTCCAGAAAATATCCCACGCCTCTTGCGGTTTTGATGATGACGGTAGATTCCAGTGCACTGAGCTTTTTCCGCAGGAAGGAGATATAGACTTCTACATTGTTATACTCAACATCACTTTCATAGCCCCAGATCTTTTCAATGAAGCGTTCCTTGGGGATCAGCTGCCGGGGATTGGCGATCAGCAGCTCCATGATCTGGTATTCCTTCAGACTGAGCTTGACGAACTGACCGTCACGGCTGAGGCTGAATGTGCTCTTATTCAGGGCAATATCCCCGAATGTGAACTGATCGGTAACGACCTCCCCCCTTCTGCGTGTGAGTGCACGCACCCGTGCCAGAAGCTCGCCGGTCACAAAGGGCTTGGTCAGGAAATCATCCGCACCGCTGTCGAGTCCATTGATCTTGTCCTCGATTTCGGATTTGGCAGTGAGGAGCAGGACGGGGGTGGAGATGTGCTTTCTCCGCAGGATGCGGAGGACATCAATGCCGTTCATCTTCGGAAGCATGATGTCGAGAATGATGCAGTCATAGATGCCGGTCATTGCGAATTCCAGACCATCCTCGCCGTCATAAACAGCATCCACGGAATATTTATTGCGTTTGAGGATCTCGCTGAGTGCTTCCGCCAGAGCGACCTCATCTTCTACTACCAGAATTTTCATATGCAGGGTTCCTCCTCTTTATGGATATAGCAACTCCATTCTACCTCCACTATAACAGACGCTCCTTAAAATAACCTTAATTTTTTAAAAAACTTGCAGATTTATGATAAATATGCTATACTAATTATAGCACACTGCACAGAAAAAAGCAACGGTAAATTGAAAAGACGGTTATTTTCCGGAAAACGGGGCATACTTTGTTCCGGAAGGAGCGTGAAGCTTATGAAAGTGACACCGGAGGAATACCAGAAAATGCAGAAAGAGGCGGCACCGCCGTCAAAGAGCTATATCAACATTCCCATGGCATTTCTGACGGGAGGGCTGATCTGTGTACTCGGACAGCTTCTGCTGGAGGGGTATGGTGCAATGGGACTGGAGAAGGATGCAGCGGCGGCATGGACATCCATCACACTTGTATGTCTGAGTGCACTGCTGACGGGCTTCGGGGTATATGAACGGCTTGCCAAGCATGCAGGAGCAGGGACGCTTGTCCCGATCACGGGGTTTGCCAATGCGATTTCCTCCAGTGCACTGGAAGCCAAGTCCGAGGGATTCATTCTGGGCGTGGGTGCAAAGATCTTTACGATCGCAGGACCGGTGATCCTGTACGGCAGTACAGCATCAGTGGTCTATGGGCTGATTTACTATTTCTTTTTGCGGTAAACTATGCGGAGCATGACTCCGCTCAGTCTGTCGAAAAACCTTGTTAGGTTCAAAGGGCGAAGCCCTTTGGCGGGTTGAGGGTATGCAGTACCCTCGCAATATCCCCCCCCCCCCTCTGGGGGAGGGGTTGGGGTGGGGGCAAACTTTGGGGTTCTCCCCCCCAAAAAAGACTTTTTTGACAAGCTGTGCGGAGCATGACTCCGCTGTACATATCAGGAGGTTATGATGAAATTATATGTGACAAGACATGGCGAAACAGAATACAATGCCCTTGACCGGATCAGCGGTGTCACGGACATTCTGCTCACGGAAAACGGCATTGCACAGGCGATGGCAATGGCTGAAAAAGCCAAGGAATACGGCGATATTCAGCGGATCATTGCATCCCCTCTGAAACGTGCACAGATGACGGCTGGCATTGTCGGGGAGGTGCTCGGACTGCCGGTACAGACGGATGCACGGCTGACGGAATGGGATTACGGCAGTTTTGAGGGCATGGACCGTCATACAAAGGGCTTTGCGGAAACCAAGGCTGAATTCGGCGTGAAGATGCCGGACGGCGGAGAATCGGTATTCCAGATCGTACAGCGTACATACAATGTGATCGATGATGTAAAACGGCTGTATCCGGACGAAAATGTACTGCTGGTATGTCATGGCGGCATCTGCCGTGTGATCGACAGCTATTTCCATGACATGACGGTGGATCGGTTCATGCATTTCTTTATGGGGAATTGTGAGCTGAGGGTGTATGAGTTCTGACCGCACGCATTCCTCTTCGGACAATCTCAGCAGCTTCGTCCCAAACCCTTTTGACGATCCCTCACCAGACCAGCCTTTCCGCAGGCTGGTTTTTCTCAAATTTCACCATGTATGCGTAAAGTGACAAAATTGTAAGCTGAATGTCATTGAAAAGTGATTTTCATGTGCTATAATAGAAACCAGAACAACACCAAGGAGGAAGCATCATGGAATTACTGAAAATCGAACATCTCTGCAAGATCTACGGCAAAGGTGAAAATGAAGTGCGGGCACTTGATGACGTGTCCTTTACCATCCCCAAGGAACAGATGACCGCTGTCATCGGTCCGTCCGGTTCGGGCAAATCCACACTCCTGCATGTACTCGGCGGCGTGGACAGACCCACCTCCGGCAAGGTCTTTCTGGACGGACAGGATGTGTACAAGCAGAACAACCACAATCTCGCCATTTTTCGCAGACGGCAGGTGGGGCTGATCTACCAGTTCTACAACCTCATTCCCGTGCTCAATGCCGAGGAGAATATCACGCTGCCCCTCATCATGGACGGCAGAAAACCCAATGCGGAACAGCTGAATGAACTGCTCACGCTCCTTGACCTCAAGGAACGCCGCCACCACCTCCCTTCCCAGCTCTCCGGCGGTCAGCAGCAGCGTGTTTCCATCGGACGTGCACTGTTCACCTCTCCGAGCGTGATCCTTGCGGACGAGCCAACCGGCAATCTGGACAGCAGGAACAGCGTGGAGATCATGAACCTGCTGCGGAAGTCTAACCGTGAATTCAGTCAGACCATGCTCATCATCACCCATGACGAGAACATTGCTCTCCAGTGTGACCGGATCATCACGCTCACGGACGGAAAGATCATCCGTGACGAGCTGACCGGTCAGGCGTAAGGAGGCGTGGCTATGGGATTTCAGCGATTACTTGCAGGACGGTACATCTTCTCACAGAAACGGCACTCCATCCTGACGATTTGCAGCATCGCTGCGGCTCTGACACTCATGACAATGCTGTTCACGGGCTTTTCGACCATTCTCGGCTGCCTGCGTGCAAATGCCTACGACAAAGCCCCCTATCACTACATGCTCTATGCTGTCACCAAGGAGCAGGGCGATATTCTGAAAAAATGCGACGGCATCGAAAGCTGCAGCCTTGTGCAGAACAGGGGCGAGGGTACATTCCGTGCGGTGATCTTTCTGGAGAAGGATGTGCGGGATGATGAAACCGTCATGCAGAATGCTTTTGACAAAGCCGGTACGGGCTATTCCTATCAGGATGGGATTTACAGGGATTTTGACATGAATCTGTCGCTTCTGCAATACGATTTTATCGGTGTAAAGGCGTGGTACAACATCGCCCAGATCTTTGCACTCTTCTATGTCTTTGTCATTTTCCTTGCCATGGCGATGCGGCTTGTCATTGATACGGCGTTTGAAATCTCCTCAAAGGAACGTGAACGCCAGTTCGGTGTCCTCCAGTCCATCGGTGCAACGCCGAAACAGGTCGTGGGCATCATCACAATGGAGGGTACGCTGCTTTCTGTCATCGGTATTCCGGTCGGCATCCTCTGCGGTATCGGGCTGACCTTTGTTGCATTCCGGATGGTGATCGCCTCGGGCGTTATGGATATTTTCTTTACCTCCGATGCAAAGGCTGCCGACATTCTGCAATTCACCGTCAATCCGTGGCTGCTCCTGATCGCTGCCCTGACGGGGTACGGCTGGGTATGGCTCTCCGCTTATGCAACCGGCATGCGGATCATCAAAATGTCCCCCATGCAGGCGATCAGCAGCAGAAGCAACTCCGTGAAAAAAGTCAGAAAATTCTCCCTTTTCGGTCTGCTCTTCGGCTGGGTGGGCAAGGTCGCTGCGAGAAATACCCGACGTGCCCCCAAGCGTTTCGCCATTACGGTGGTATCCCTGACCATTTCCATCACCCTCTTTGCAAGCTTTTCCTATGTACTCGATTCCGTAGAAAAGGGATTTATGGATTTTGTGGAAAGCTTCGGTATCAGCTATGATTTCTTCGTCCGTGAAGAATCGGAGGACTGGCATCCGCTGTCCTATCAGGAATCACTGAAAGAACTGGAGGAATGCGGTTACTTCACCAATGTGCAGATCTCAGCCGGCGGCTGGGGATACTGCGAATTATCCGAGGATAAGCACAAGACAGCCAGCATTGAGTATCACAATGAGGCGAGCTACAATGCACTCTTTGAAGGTGCACCGCCGGTTTCCTATGAAGAACTTGCTGCCAAGGGCGGTTATATCATGCTGGAACGCACAGAAGAATGCGTCGATCCGGAGCACTGGGAAAGCATTCAGCAGATACAGGCACAGGACAATCTCCATATCAAAATCAACCGACAGACCACCATTTTGCCTGAGGAATATGAAAGTCTCTCCGCCGAAGAACAGAAAAAGTGGGAGGAATATACCCATCAGGACGGCAGAACCGGAGAAATGAAAACGTTGTTTTATATCCGGAAGGATATCAATCCCGTAGATTTTGGCGTGACAGCACGCTATACCATTCCGGATGAGGATTACTGCTTTCAACATGGCATTATGGAAACCGGAGTAACATTGGTCGCAACATTGTCACAGTATGAAACGGAATATCTGTACTACCGTGACCATGCATCGGGGCAGAATATTTTCTGCGATCTTGCGGATGAAAGCATGTACCGTGAGGCAGTGCGTTTTCTCAAATCGCATGATTCGATGACTCTGGAACATGACATGTATGTGGAAAACAAGACCATCCAGTCCACGCTTGCACTGGTAAAGCTCATCATGGCATTCATTATCGTCATGATCGCACTGATTGCGATTGTCAATCTGATCAATATCATTTCGACAGGCATCCTCAACCGCAGAAGTGAGCTTGCATCCATGCAGTGCGTGGGTATGACGGATCACCAGCTGATCGGGCTGACCGCTGTGGAATGCCTGCAATATGCTGTGACTTCCGGCATTGTATCGAGCCTCCTTGCGGCAGGAATGCTGTTCGGAACAGAAGAATTCCTCCGGCTGATGACGCTGGAAGAAGATTATGGCGAACGCCTGAACTACGCCGAACCTCTCCCGATGATCTGGATCGCCGCTGCAGCTGCATTCATAGTTGCATTCTGCACGGCTCTGTTCTCACTGCATGGCATGAAGAAGCAGAGCTTGGTGGAACAGATTCAGAGTGTGGATTAATCACAAAAAGTCTTTTTCTGGGGTTAGAACCCCAAAGATTGCCCCCACCCCAACCCCTCCCCCAAAGGGGGAGGGGCTATATTGCGAGGGTACTGCGTACCCTCAACCCGCCAAAGGACTTCGTCCTTTGAACCTAACAAGGTTTTTCGACAAACTAAAAGGACAG
>JAFTQJ010000025.1 GCA_017462785.1 Oscillospiraceae bacterium
AAGGGGCTTCGCCCCTTGACCCCACGACCTTTTTGAAAAAAGGTCGATCAAAAACTTTTGTCCTTGCCTTCGGCTTCAAAAGAGTGGTTTTTCAACAGACTCAGACGATGCGTGTGCATCGTCTTTTTTGCGATATATCGGGATTACTTCTTCACAGGAACCTTGATGGTGTCGGTGAACATGTAACGCTGGAGAGCCTCCGGAATGCGGATGCTGCCGTCGTCGTTCAGGTTGTTTTCGAGGAATGCGATCAGCATTCTCGGCGGTGCAACAACGGTATTGTTCAGGGTGTGCGGATAATACTTCTGCTTGTTCGCACCATTCACACGGATGCCCAGTCGTCTTGCCTGTGCGTCACCGAGATTGGAGCAGCTGCCGACCTCGAAATACTTCTTCTGACGGGGCGACCAAGCCTCAACGTCGATGGACTTGACCTTCAGATCAGCCAGATCACCGGAGCAGCATTCGAGTGTACGCACCGGAATGTCCAGACTGCGGAAGAAATCAACGGTGTTGTTGTAGAGCTTCTGGAACCAGTCCATGCTCTCCTCGGGCTTGCAGACAACGATCATTTCCTGCTTTTCAAACTGATGAATTCTGTACACGCCACGCTCCTCAATGCCGTGTGCACCGACCTCCTTGCGGAAGCAGGGAGAATAGCTGGTCAGGGTCTGCGGCAGGCTTTCCTCGGGGAGGATCGTGTCGATGAACTTGCCGATCATGGAATGTTCGCTGGTGCCGATGAGGTAGAGATCTTCGCCCTCGATCTTGTACATCATGCCTTCCATCTCTGCAAAGCTCATAACGCCCGTTACAACGTCACTTCTGATCATGAACGGCGGGATGTAGTAGGTGAATCCTCTGTCAATCATGAAATCACGGGCATAGGAGAGGATGGAGGAGTGCAGTCTTGCAATATCGCCGCAGAGGTAGTAGAAGCCGTTGCCGCTGGTTTTTCTGGCTGCGTCAATGTCGATGCCGTTGAGCTTTTCCATGATGTCCACATGGTAGGGCACCTCGAAATCCGGTACAAAAGGATCGCCAAATCTCGCAACTTCGACGTTTTCGCTGTCATCCTTACCAATCGGCACGCTCTCGTCAATGATGTTCGGGATCACCAGCATGATCTCACGGACTCTCTTTTGCAGCTCTTCCTCACGAACCTCCAGATCCTTCAGTTCCTGATTGATGGCTACCACCTCAGCCTTGACAGCCTCAGCACCCTCACGGTCGCCCTGCTTCATCAGACCGCCGATCATTTTGCTCTTGCTGTTGACCTGTCCACGCAGCTCATCGCATCTTACCTTTGCTTCACGGAACTCCTTGTCCAGTGCGATGACTTCATCCACCAGCGGGAGTTTGTCGTCCTGAAACTTCTTTTTCATATTTTCCTTGACAACATCGGGATTGTTTCTCAAAAATTTCATATCCAGCATGGTTTTCATTTCCTTTCAATGATGATGTGTTTTATGTAATATGCAGCCGTGTTTCACATGAAACATTTAGGTCGTGTTTGTTTCATCAACAAGCCGCTGTGCAAGTGCCTGCAGATCCTCTTTGTCGTAGAATTCAAGCTGTAAAACGCCCTTGTTCCGCTTGAAATCGACCTTGACCTTGCGTCCGAGGCGGTCATGCAGGCTGATCTCCATTTCACGGTAGTAGCTGTCCGTCTGCGGCAGCTTCGGCTCTTCATCCACTTTTTCGCTGTCCGCAGCCATTTTTTCAAGCTGACGAACAGTCAGAAGTCCGGCTGCTGCCCTCTGTGCAGCTTCGATCATGAGCTGTTCATCCGCAAATCCGAGCAGTGCACGGGCATGTCCGGCGGAAATACTGCCGTCGATCAGAAGCTCCTGCACCTCCTCCGGCAGGCGGAGCAGACGCAATGCATTGGCAACCGCACTTCTGGAACGTCCGACCGTCTTGGCGATTTCGTCCTGTTTCATGGAAAAATCGTCCTGTAACTGCTTGTAGCCCTGTGCTTCTTCAAGCGGATTGAGGTTTTCACGCTGCAAATTCTCAATCAATGCGATCTGTGCGGTTTCGAGATCCGACAGATCACGGATAATGACCGGAACCTCGTCAAGTCCGAGCATTCTCGCAGCTCTCCAGCGGCGTTCGCCGGCGACGATCTGATAACCGCCGAATGCCAGCGGTCTGACAAGGATCGGCTGGAGGATGCCATGCTCCCTGATGGAGTCGGCGAGTGCGGAAATTGCCGATTCATCGAAGTTTTTTCTCGGCTGAGATCGGTTCGGTTCCAGTTCGGAAAGACGGAGCGTTTTCTTCACCTGCACCTGTGATACGTTGTCCTCGAACAGCAGATCCATTCCGCTGCCAAGTCCGCCTTTTGCCATAAAATCACCCTTTCCTATTTCTTGCTTCTGCCAAAGACAACACGGTGTTTCGGCTTATCTTCGGGCTTTTCACCCAGAATTTCTCTTCCGAGCATCTCATAATACTGTGCACCCTTGGAATTTTTGTCATAATACATGACGGGCTGACCGTAGCTCGGAGCCTCGGAAAGACGCACATTTCTCGGAATTTTTGTCTCAAAGATCTTGTCGGGGAAATATTTTTTCACCTCATCCACCACCTGCATGGACACATTCAGGCGGGCATCGAACATGGTGAACAGAATGCCGCAGATTTCGAGCTTCGGATTATAGTTTGTCCGAACGAGCCGGAGCGTGTGCATCAGCTGCGTCAGACCCTCCAGTGCATAGTACTCCGCCAGCATCGGCACAAGGATCTCGTCACATGCGGTCAGACCGTTGAGTGTGAGCATGCCAAGAGCCGGAGGGCAGTCGATGAGGATGTAATCATACTCCTCACGGCAGGTGAGCACCTGCATTTTCAGCCGCTGGAAGCGGTTTTCCATCTGGATCAGCTCGACCTCCGCACCTGCAAGGTCGGATGTACCGGCGATGACGCTGACGTTTTCAAACTCCGTCACGATCACGGCATCCTCCAGCTTTCCTCTGCCAATGAGCAGGTCATATGCCGAAACTGCGACACTTTTCTTCTTGATACCAAATCCGGTCGTGGTGTTGCCCTGTGCATCAATGTCGATACAGAGCACTTTTTTACCCCTTGAACCTAAGTATGCTGCCAGATTGACCACGGTTGTGGACTTACCGACACCGCCTTTCTGGTTGGCAACGGCGATAATTTTACCCATGACGGTACCTCCTCATTTGTAGTACTCTATCATTATACCACTTTTCGCCGGATTTGTAAAGCAATTTTCTCTGATTTCTGCATATTTCCCGAACTTTTTTCCGAAAAATGTTTCACATGAAACATTTCCCGTTGCGTTTGAGGATGTTTCACGTGAAACAATTGGTGTTATTCATTGGACGGCGGCAGCAGCGGGATTCTGACACGGTACTCGATGTAATCGTCGAACTGCATTTTCTGGGATGCGGCAGGAATGCCGGCTGCCTGCATGGTTTCGATTGCCTTCTGAATGGTGTTTGTGAACAGGCGGACATCACGGAACAGCACTTTTCTCTTGCGGAAGCTCTCACGTTCACGGTCTTTTCCGAGTTTTTCGTCGATGAGATGCTCCGTTTTCTCCACATTCAGGCGGTGTTTCACAACCTTATCGAGGATCTGGAGCCGTTCCTCCGGACTGCCGAGCTTGAGGAGTGCACGGGCGTGACGTTCGGTGAGCTGATGCTCCATGAGCATTTCACGCTCCGGCGGTGTCAGACGCAGCAGGCGAAGCTTGTTCGCAATGGTGCTCTGTGCCTTTCCAAGCTTGATCGCAGCATCTTCCTGCGTCATACCATAGTAGGTGATGAGCTTTTCAATGGCGGCAGCTTCATCAAAGAAGTTCAGATCCTGCCGCTGGATGTTCTCAACAAGGGCAAGAATTGCAGAATTTCGCTCACTGATCTCCATCACAATGCAGGGTACGGCACGCAATCCGGCAATTTTTGCAGCTCTGAGCCGGCGTTCGCCTGCAATCAGCTCAAATCTCTCACCGACCTGACGGACGGTCAGTGGCTGCAAAATGCCGTTCTGGCGGATACTGTCGGAGAGCTGGCGAAGCTCGGAGTCGGAAAAGCTTGTCCGAGGCTGGTGGGGATTGGGGGCGATCTGCTCCACGGGAATGATGAGCACTCGCTTTTCGTCTGTTTTTTCCTTTGAAAATGTAAAAATACCTGTCATAATGTCCTCCTTATGTAATTTGATCTCGGGTACAAATCCATTATAACAGATCGGGGAAATACTTGCCACAAAAAAAATCCGTTATTTCCTTCGAAAATAACGGATTTCCTATGCAAATCTCCTGCAATTACAGCGGCTTTTGCTTAATCTGACCGCTATTGCGAGGGTATTTTGTCGGGGTCTGCGAAATCTTTTTCACGACATAAATCACCCTTGCATCGCCGCCGGGGAGGGTATACTCGATCGTATCCTCCAGACTGCCGCCAAGCATGCGGATCGCCTGCAATGCCGGCTTGATCGGCTCATTCGGACCTTTCATGGCGATCCATGTGCCGCCGACCTTGACAAAGGGGAGGGAATATTCGGCGAGCGTGGGCATCGCTGCAACGGCTCTGGCGGTGACAACATCAAATTTCTCACGCATTTCAGGCGTTTTTGCGGCAAGCTCGGCTCTCCCGTGCATGGCAGTATAGCTGCATCCGAGCAACTCGCAGAGCTGCTGTAAGAAAACGATTCGCTTGTTCAAGCTGTCGAGCAGGGTGATGTGCAGGTCCTGCCGCACCAGTGCAAGCGGTACGCCGGGAAATCCTGCACCGCTGCCAATGTCGAGAAGTGACGCATTTTCAGGGATATTCCCGTATTTTGCAAGCAGAACACTGTCAAGGAAATGCTTGCGGAGGATCTCGGAACCCTCCGTTACCGCCGTCAGATTGACCTTTTCATTGTAATCCACCAGAAATGCGGCATATTGTTCCATTTTATCGTATGTTTCACGTGAAACATCCAGTCCGTATTCGTCAAAAAGTGCCTTTGCGGCATCAAATTTCGGCAGCATGCTGTTCCTCCTTATGCTGTTCCAGCCACACGAGCAGCACCGTAATATCCGCAGGGGAAACGCCCGAAATACGGGAAGCCTGCCCGATGCTGAGGGGCTTGCGTTTGTTCAGTTTTTCGATCGCTTCAAGGCGAAGCCCACGAATGCCCGTATAGTCGAGGTCGGCAGGAAGTGCCTTGCGTTCAAGCTTCTGGGCGGCTTCTATTGCCTGATTCTGCCGCAGAATGTAACCCTCATACTTGATCTGGATCTCCACCTGCTCCTGCACGTCGGCTGGGAGGTCGGGGCGTTCCCGATCAAACGGGGCGATCACAGCATAACCAAGCTGGGGGCGGCGGATCAGATCGCCGACCTTACAGCCGGTTTTCAGCGGTACAGTGCCCATCTCCGTCAGCATGGCATTGATCTCCGGTGAAGGTGCAAGATTCGTGCGGTTCACACGGCGGATCTCCGCATCCACAAGGCGGTATTTTTCAATCATTGCCTGATAGCGGTGCTCGGGGAGCAGTCCGATCTCTCTGCCGATGGGCATCATCCGCCAGTCGGCGTTATCCTGCCGAAGCACAAGACGGTACTCGCTGCGTGAGGTCATCATCCGGTAGGGGTCGGAGCAGCCCTTGCAAACGAGGTCGTCGATCAGCGTTCCGATGTACGAACCGGAGCGTTCGAGGATCATCGGCTGTCTGCCGAGGACGGACAGTGCGGCATTCACACCGGCAACCAGACCCTGTGCGGCTGCCTCCTCATAGCCGGAGCTTCCGTTGAATTGTCCGGCACCGTAAAGCCCCTTGACCGCCTTGGTTTCAAGGGTGGGGAAGAGGGCGGTGGGGTCAACACAATCATACTCGATTGCATAGGCAGGACGCAGAATTTCGACATTTTCAAGCCCCTTAATGGTACGCAGAAAAGCAAGCTGCACATCCTCCGGAAGAGAGGAGGACATGCCCTGCAAGTAATATTCCTCCGTGGAAAGTCCCATCGGTTCCACGAAGATCTGGTGGCGTTCCTTATCCGCAAAGCGGACGATTTTGTCCTCGATGGACGGACAGTAGCGAGGACCAACACCTTCGATCCTGCCGCCGTAGAGGGGGGAGCGATGCAGATTTTCACGGATGACACGATGGGTTTCCGCATTGGTGTAGGCGATGTAGCAGGACACGATGTTCTGCATCTCCGCACCGTTGTTGTCAAAGGAAAATGCCGTAATATCGGGATCTCCGTCCTGCCGTTCGAGGACATCAAAATCAATGCTCCGCCTGTGCACACGGCAGGGCGTACCGGTCTTGAAGCGGCGGAGGGGGAGATATTTTGCAAGACTGAGCGACAGGGCATTGCTCGGGAGTGCGGCATCTGGCCCGCTTTCGTAGGAAACCTCGCCGATGTGGATTTTGCCCTTCAGGTAGGTTCCCGTGCAGATGATGACGGTCTTGCCGAGGTAGACCGCACCCAGTCGGGTAATAATGCCCTTGATTTCGCCATTTTCGACAATGATCTCAGCCGCTTCGCCCTGCTTGACACAGAGATTTTCCTGCTGTTCGCAGACCTGCTTCATATACTTATGGTATTCCACACGATCCGCCTGCACACGCAGGCTGTGCACTGCCGGACCCTTTCCACGGTTGAGCATGCGGCTCTGGATGAAGCAGGCATCCGCAGCCCGTCCCATTTCGCCGCCGAGTGCATCGATCTCACGCACCAGATGCCCCTTGGCTGTGCCGCCGATCGACGGATTACAGGGCATATTGGCGATCTGATCGAGGGAGATCGTCAGGAGCAGCGTCCGGCAGCCAAGGCGTGCGGCGGCAAGACCTGCCTCCACGCCGGCGTGACCTGCACCCACGACGATGACATCAAAAGTTCCCATTTCGTAATTCATAAACAACCTCATATTTGGTAAAAGTTGGATTTTAAGTAGTTTTCAAAAACTGCACCGACCAAGGGGCTGCCGCCCCTTGGAACCCCAGTTAAAATGCTATTTTCCAACACAAAATCTCGTAAACACTGCATCCACCACTGCATCGGTGATGCGTTCGCCGGTGAGCTGCAAAAGGGCATCGGCGGCACCCTCCAGACTGACGGTCACGGCATCATAGGCAAGCCCCATTTGCAGGGCATCGAGTGCCTCCTGCACGGCGGTGACGGCATCCATCAGACAGCTTCTCTGACGCTCGTTGGCAATCATGCCATCCTCCGCAGGGATCGCCTGACGGCTCGCAAAGCGTTCCACCGCATGCTCCAGCACCTCCATGCCGTCAAGCATTTTTGCCGATATTTCAACAATATCCGCAAAAGCATAGGCGTTGAGATCCCATGCTTTTCCAAGATCCGTTTTATTGCAGACCGCAATCGTGCGGTCAAGGGGAAGCTGTGCGAGGATGGTTTCATCATCCGGCTCCAGCGGACGGCTCACATCAAACACCGCCAGCACGAGGTCGGCATCCCGCAGGAACGCAAGGCTCTTTTCCACGCCCATCCGCTCGATCTGCTCGTCCGTATCGTGCACGCCTGCCGTATCGGAAAGGCGGAGCGTATAGCCGCCGATGCGGATCTGCTCCTCCACCACGTCACGGGTCGTGCCGGCAATATCGGTCACGATGCTCCGTTCAAAGCCGTTGAGGGCGTTGAACAGGGTGGATTTGCCCACGTTGGGCTTGCCGGCAATGACCGTGTGCAGACCCTCACGGACGATCCTGCCGTAATCATAGGTGGAGAGGAGTGCCTGCATATCCGCAAGCAGTGCGGACAGCCGCACTTCGAGTGCGTTGCCGTCCACGGAGGGGATGTCCTCATCGGGATAATCCGCCCAGACGGCAAGATCCGACAAAAGCTCCAGCAGGACGGAGGAAAAACCCGAGATCCTGCGGAATGTCGCACCGTCACGCAGACTCCGTGCACATTTCACCGCATTCTCACCGGAGGCAGAAATGAGGTCGGCGACCGCTTCCGCCTGTGTGAGAGAGAGCTTACCGTTGAGAAAGGCACGCTTTGTGAATTCACCAGCCTGTGCAAGCCGCACCTCGTCGCAGAGCACTGTGCGGAGAATTTTCTGTGTGAGAAATCTGCCGCCGTGGCAGGAGATCTCGACCACATCCTCGCCCGTGTAGCTGTGCGGTGCACGGAACACGGTCAGTACACAGTCATCAAGCACCGCATCCCCACGCAGGATCTGCCCATAGGAACAGGTGTAGCCGTCCATCTCCGAGGGCTTTCTGCCGTGCAGGGGACGGAAAACTGCATCCGCACGGGGGATGGCTTGTGCACCGGAAATGCGGATCACTGCCACACCGCCCGTGCCGTGGGGGGTGGCGATTGCTGCAATTGTTTCCATAGTTCCTCCAAATAAAAGGAGGCTGAACTGTTCCGTCCAACCTCCAGTGTATATTCTTTCTTAATCAAAACTCAATTTTACCATACAGACCTGCATTCAGATCATCCTCCGGCTTCGGACGCTTGTAGTCCTTTTCAAAGCTGGTTTTCATCGAATCCATGCTGATTCTGGTCGGCGGTGCATCGGAATTGCGGCGGTTTCTGTTATCACGGTCGTTTCTTCTTCCGCCACGGTTCTGACGGTCGCCACGGTCATTTCTGTCATTTCTGCGGCGGCGGGGGGGCTTGTTCAGAGAGGAGATCACGACCTTGCGGTACGGCTCCTCGCCCACGCTCTTTGAGCTGACACCTTCGATCTCTGCGATTGCAGAATGGATGATACGTCTTTCATACGGATTCATCGGCTCCAGAGAGGTCTGTCTGCCGGTGCGAAGTACGTTCTTTGCGATCTTTGCTGCAAGCTCCTCAAGGGTCTTGCGGCGGCGTTCACGGTAGTTGGCACTGTTCAGGATCACTCTGTAATATTCCTTGTCGCCACGGTTTGCGATCATAAAGGTCAGGTACTGGAGTGCATCGAGTGTTTCGCCACGCTTGCCGATGACTGCACCGTTGTTCGCTGCTGCAATGTCGATCATTGCACTCTCTGCTCCTGCGGTCACGATCAGCTCTGCCTCAACACCCATGTTCTTCAGAACACCTGCGAGGTAGTTCTTAGCCTTCTCCACCTTTGCAAGTGCGGCTTCGGACGGCTCGCCTGTGATCAGGGATACATCCAGCTGCTCCTCTTCCTTTGCTTCCTGTGCAGGTGCTTCCTCTGCTGCCGGAGTTTCCTCAGCCGGAGTTTCTTCTGCCGGAGCTTCCTCAGCAGCGGTTTCTTCCGCCGGTGCTGCTTCAGCGTCGCTCAGCTCGGTTTCGATCACCTCAGCCGGTGCCTCGGGGAGGGGACGGTCCACAACTGCAACATCAATGGAATCCGCCGGCTTCTTGGGAGCTTCCTCCTGTGCCGGAGCTTCTTCTGCTGCAACGGGAGCATCCATGGACACATTCACGGAAATATAGGTAGCACGGACACGGGCTTCACCCTTCTTGCCAAAGCCGAGAAAACCCTTCTTCGGCTCTTCGAGCACCTCAAAGGTGATGTCATCCGCTGCTGCACCGAAATGACGAACCGCAAGTTCCTTTGCCTCGTCAACGGTCTTTGCTGTAAAAATTTCTGTCATCTTAATGACCTCCATAATATAGGTTGAATCCTTGGAAAAACGTTATTCTTCCGTTTCTCCGTATTTTTCCGCAATACGCCTTCTTGCCTCACGGATGACAGCAGTATTGAATTCCTCTCGCTCATGACGGGACATCTTCACATCTTCACCGCCGTCGGAATAGCTCACACGGTTGGTGGGTCTTGCAGTGCCGCCCTGCTGCTGACGCATCATTTCTTCCTGCTGCTCCATCATCATCTGCATCATGGAAGGACGACGCTTGGCATTCTTTGCCTTTTCACGTTCCTTTTCGCCGATCTTCTGCACTCTCTTTTCATTGAACCAGAGGTTCAGACCAATGCTCTGCATGAAGGAGAATACGGAGGAGCAGATCCAGTAGAAGCCGACACCGGCAGGCACGGTAAATGCCAGCCAGACGGAGAAAATGGGCATGCCATAGAACATCAGGTTCATTGCACCCATGCTCGGCATATCGGGATTACGCTTTTTCTGCATGATCTGCATGTAAATGGTCATCGCCAGCTGGATCAGACCGGAGAGCACGGGGATCAGAAAAAGCGGAAAATTCTTGGTAATATCACTGACATGGGGAGTCAGATTGAGGTCAACGCCGAGAATATTGAAGGTTTCAGCAAATTTTGTGACCTCGGGAACGAACTGTGCATCCACGGCTTCCATCTTTGCTGCAAACTCTGTGGGATGCTGGGTGACCTCTTCCATGATCATCAGCTCGATTCGCATATCCGGCTTTTCCGGATTGATCTTCTCATTGAAGTCAGCGGCAGCGATGGTCGCTTCGCTGATGATGCTGTTGTCATATTTGAGGATGTGGTTCATCGGTTCATACACAACGCCCAGCACACCATAGAGGATGAGCATGGAAATGATCATCGGCAGGCAGGATGCATAGGGGTTGATGTTTTCCTCCTGATAGAGCTTCATGGTTTCCATCTGAAGCTTATCGGGGTTATTTCTGTATTTTTCACGCAGCTTGGCAAGCTTGGGCTGCACAAGCTGGGTATGTGCCATGTTCTTCTGCTGCTTGTAGTAGATCGGCAATGTGATGAGCTTCGTGACAAGTGTGAACAGGATAATTGCCACGCCGTAATTTCCGACAAAATCATAAATCAGTTTCATGACCCAGCCAAGCGGGGTACCGACCAAATCAATTAAAAAATCAAACAATGTTGCTACCTCTCTTCATCCTTAAAACCTGCTGCATATATGACAGTCAGCTATTTTTCTGCCAGAAATAGGAGAAAACCTTTCTCCATTCAAATTCCTCCGGCACCGGATCAATACCGCCCCTTGCCCATGGATGGCACCGCAGCAGTCTGGACAGGGCAAGGATCATGCCCCTGATGACACCAACCCGCATGATCGCAGTGACTGCATATGAGGAACAGGTCGGCAGATACCGGCAGCATCTCGGCAAAAAAGGGGAGATGCACTTCTGGTAAAGCCGGATCGGCAGAATCAGCAGCCGACGCATCATTTCTTCTCTCTCCTGCTCCGCTGCTTTGTGAATTCACCGGCATAGATCCGGTGCAGTGCCGGAACTGCATGCTCCGAAAAATAAGCACTCAGATCCGTGGATTTCAATTCCAGAAGTCTGCTTCTTGCCACGATCACAATATCAAGTCCTACGGGAGCATGGATCTCATTTTCACGCCATGCCTGACGGATCAGCCGCCTTGCACGGCTGCGGCACACTGCATTGCCGACTTTTTTTCCGGTGGTGATGCCCAGACGGTTCACCGGCAGATGATTTTTCCTTGCATAGACCACGACAAACTGTGTCCCGATGCTGCATCCCTTGTGGTAGCAGAGCTGGAAGTCCTTATTCTGCCGCATCACTTCAGTCAATATCATTGCCGGTTACCTCGATTCTTTCTCATAATTGCAGAGAATGCACATAAAACAAAAGACCACAAACATAATTTGTGGTCTGGCTCTTCAAAGGGCATCTGCAATGCTTGGCATTAGTGGGAAAGTCTTGCTCTGCCCTTTGCTCTTCTGCGAGCTAAAACCTTTCTGCCGTTCTTGTCGGACATTCTCTTCATGAAGCCGTGCTCCTTCTTTCTGTGAAGCTTCTTAGGCTGGTATGTTCTTTTCATTCGATTCTCCTCCTCTCGCTTGCGGCACGCTCCTTGGCACCCGCCGATGAACCATGCCTTACTTGTCCAGAGTACAAGCACTCTTATACCCTACTATTATATCCCATCCATTCCCCGCTGTCAAGGGTTTTTTTCAAATTTTCCTCAAAAGACACAATTTTAACCCGCACACCTTGCCGGAATCGTCATTTTTCACAAAAAATCAACCGAAGCAATTCCGGAAAATCAGTTTTTCCGGAAAGATAGGGATGTTTTCAACTTTTCAAATGTTGAAAAACTGTTGAATCTGCCGTTTCCTGCCGGAGCGAAAATGGTTTTTCACATGGAATTTTTGAAAAGGGCTTGCATTTTCAACAATTATATGTTAAAATATATGATAGGATAGTATCTTTAAAAACACGCTGACCGGAAAATCACCGGCAGCGGCTGCTTATGGCAGAGAAGATTGATAAAAATGGAGGTTGTGACATGAATTCCTTTGACGAAGTATTCCAGCAGGTCAAGCAGTACTGCTCGGAGCATGAGATGATTTCCGATGTTGCAATGAAAACCTGGATCGATGCAATGACTCCGGTGGGCATTGACGGAAAGGATGCCGTATTTCAGGTGCAGACGGAATTCCAGCAGGGTGTACTTCTGACCACCTACAAGGCAGTGCTGGAAAATGCACTGGAGCATGTAATGGGTTTTCCGCTGCGGCTGGTGGTCAATTTCAGCAGTCCCGAGGAGCAGCGTGAGCCGGATCATGTGGATCTGCCCGATTTTGATGCACTCGACGAAAAGCACGAGGAGCTTCGCAAGAGCTACGAGAATGCGGAGTACAACTACACCTTTGACACATTTATTGTAGGACGCTCCAACGAGTTTGCATATGCGGCATGTAAGGCGGTGGCGACCGATGCCAATTCCACCTATAATCCGCTGTTTATCTATGGTCCGTCCGGTCTTGGCAAGACCCATCTGGTAACGGCGATCAAGCATGAGATCATCCGCCGTGATGAAACCAAGAATGTCATTTATGTAACAGGTGAATCCTTCGGTAATGAGCTGATCAAGGCGATCGACCAGAGAGATACTTCTGTATTCCATGAAAAGTACAGGAATGCCGATGTTCTGATCGTCGATGATATCCAGTTCTTCTCCGGCAAGGAGCGAATGCAGGAGGAATTCTTCCATACATTCAATAAGCTGCATTCCGAGGGCAAGCAGATCGTGATCACATCCGATAAGCCGCCCCGTGATCTGAAAACACTGGAAGAGCGAATCAGAAACCGGTTTGAATGGGGTCTGATCGCAGACATCAGCACGCCGGATTTTGAAACCAGATTTGCGATCATCCGCAGAAAAGCGGAGCTTCTGGATCTGAAAATTCCGGATGAGGTGACGGAGTTCATTGCCAACCGCCTGAAAACGAACATCCGACAGCTCGAAGGTGCGGTGAAGAAGCTCAAGGCACTGAAGATGCTGGCGAACAGTTCCCCGACGATCTCCATGGCACAGAGCGTCATCCGTGACATTCTGACAGATGACCAGCCGATCCCGATCACGGTGGAAAAGGTGATCGCAGAGGTGGCGAATGTGTACGGCATCACACCGGAGGACATTCGTTCGAGCAAGAGAACCTCCCAGATCTCCACAGCGAGAAAGGTAGCGGCGTATGTTGTGCGTGAAGTGACCGGCATGCCGCTGGCAGCGATCGGTATGGAATTTGGCGGACGTGACCATTCCACGATCGTTTATGCCATCAATAATGTGACAACGGCTCTGAAGAAGGACGCAAACCTCAAAGAGCTGGTGGATGATATTATTAAGGATATCCGGGAAAAGAATCCGAATCCCCCCACTGCGTAAGCACGGAACCTTTGCCGGCGGACGCATGCGGAAACTCCGGCTGCAAAAGCGGAGCAATGGACACACCCCCAAAACGGCAGTGTGCAAACTGCGTGGAAACAACCAACACATCCCCTGCATGCAACAGACAGGGGATATGTTTAGCGGAATTGGAAATCAACACATTTCCACCAGAGTTTCAACAGTGTGTTGAAAACTGGGTTGAAAAGTTTTCACGCAAATTCCAGCGGTTCGGAGAAGATCCGACAAAAATTCCACTTTTTCACGAAAACCGCATTCCACAGGCTGTGAAAAGAAATTTCGGGCGGCGGGATTTTCCACAGAATTTTCAAGAAATTTTCCCTTTCCACTCCACAATTTCTGCACATTTCCACGGCGAAAAATGCAGGCGAAAAACTCTTCACTTTTGCACTTTTTCTCAAAAGCGGCAATGTGGAATGATTCTGCGAAAAAAGTACGCAGGATCCAGTGGAAATCGGGTTTTCAACTTTTCCGCCCCCCCTACTACTACTACTATTTTTATATAATTGATTGAATTGAATGTTTGTAAGCTCCGCTTGTTTCCACAGGCAGAGCTGTTGTGGAAAGCTGACCTGTGATGAAAACAGTACTCGTCTGCACATCACGTTAAAATTCCACATCTGCTACAGGAGTTGATAAAGATGAAATTTGAATGCTTCAAAAATGACTTATGCAATGCAATTGCACATGTATCCAAGGGTGTTTCTCCGAAATCTACGATCGCAGCACTCGAGGGTATCTGCGTACAGATGGAACACGGCGGTGTTGTGCTGACAGGCTATGATCTTGAGATCGGCATCCGCACCAGAGTTCCGGCGATCTGCTGCGATGAATTTTCGTTCGTGCTCAATGCAAGACTGTTCAGCGAAATGACTCGCCGCATGGTCGGTGAAAAGGTCGTATTTGAGATCGATGAAACACTCAACGCCAGAATTGCGAGCGATCACACGGAATACCGCATCTCTGCAATGTCTGCGGAGGAATTTCCGGCACTGCCCGTAGTAGAAACTACTACCAAAACTGCCGTACCGCAGCCGATCCTGCGTTCCATGATCCAGCAGTCCAGCTTTGCGGCATCCGTCAAGGAGGACAAGCCCATCCTGACCGGTGAGCTGTTTGAATCCGGTGATAATATGTTCTATGTGGTGGCAATGGACCGCTACCGGCTGGCACTGCGTCAGGAACAGCTCGCAGAATTGGGCACTTTCCGGTTTGTTGTGCCGAAGAAGGCACTCTCCGAGCTGATCATGCTGCTCAAGGATGAGGAAGATGCGATGTGTGAATTTTCCACAAACGGCAAGCATATCGTATTCTCCGTCAATGGCTTTGAGCTGTTTGCAAGACTGCTTGAGGGACAATTCCACAATTTCAGAAGCAGCATTCCGAATGAGGAAAAGACCGTGGTCGTGATGAATACCCGTGACATGATCGGCTGTGCAGAACGCTGTGCTCTTCTGATCAATGAAAAGAACAAGGCTCCGATGCGTTGCGTATTTGCGGATGGTTTCATGGAGATCTCCTGCAAAACCGGCATTGGTGTCATCAATGACCGCATTCCGGCGGATGTCAGCGGTGAGTCCCTGACCATCGGCTTTAGTAATAAGTACCTGCTTGAGGCTCTGCGTGCATGTGAATGCGACAAGATCAAGCTCCATATGAGCGGCAGCAATAAGGTCATCAAGATCACACCCCTTGACGGTGAAGCCTTCGTGTACCTGATCATGCCCATTCAGCTGAAAAATTAAAAGAAAAGGGATTGTAGGATAATGATGATCTGGTACAAAAGTTATACATATTCAGTCAAGGCAACGGCACTGTCTGCATTTTCCAGTATTCTGACATATTTTGCAGTGATCGGTGCACTTGTCATGGTGTGTCTGCTGTTCAGCGACACCTCGCCCCTGCATCCCGCACTTGCGGTGGTGCTTGCAATCGCACTTGCAGGACTGGCGGCAGCGGTTTATTTTGGATTCTACCGCCGGATCCCTGAGCGTGTAGCAAAGAAGGATCTGGAGCAGAAGCTGCAGAACAATGTGAAATTTGCACACCGCTTCTGCAAGGAAAATCCGGGAATGTATGAGGCAGTCAGACAGATGAATCCCGCATTTGCGGAGCAATACACAAAAAACGAAGCAGGAGAGCTTGTCAAAACAAGCTGAACAGTTCCGGAAAGGAGCAGATATGGCACAGGAAAAAATTCAGGTAACGATCAAGACAGAGTTCATTAAGCTCGATTCTCTGCTGAAATTCGCAGGGCTTTGTGATACCGGCGGTTTTGCAAAGGAGCTGGTGCAGCAGGGTGCTGTGTCCGTGAACGGTGAGGTCTGCACGATGCGTGGCAAGAAGATCCGTTCCGGTGACGTGGTTTCTGTGGATAAGTTCGTGGTAGAGGTGCAGTAGTTTTTATGCATATTACGTCATTTTCCGCTGACGGCTTCCGCAATCTCAAAGGTGTCCGGATGGAGCCGGATCCGAGATTCAATGTCATTATCGGGGATAATGCACAGGGGAAAACCAATCTTCTGGATGCGATCTGGCTCATGACCGGCTGCAAGAGCTTTCACGGAGTCAGGGAACGGCATTATCTTGGCTTTGATGCCCCCTTTTTTCACTGCGATATGCGTTTTGATGACGGCAGACGGCAGCAGCGGATGACATACAGTCTTGAACGTGGGGCACAGAAAAAACGTAAGATCACGATCAATGGCGTAGATACGGCAAAAACGGGCGGACTTTTTGAGGCGTTCCATTGTGTGGCGTTTTCGCCTGCGGATGTGGAGCTTGTCAATGGTGCACCCGAAAAACGCCGATCCTTCATGGATCTGTGTGCCTGTCAGCTGCACCCGAGGAGCATGGAATATGTCAGCCGTGCGGCACTTCTGCTGGCACAGAGAAATGCTGCCATCCAGAATGCCCTCAAAGGCAGGATCCGGCGGCAGGATGTGACGATGTTCGATGCACAGCTTGCAAAGGCAGGTGCATGGATCAGCTGCATGCGTGCGGAGTATATCCGCAGTATCCAGCCGCTTTGCCGTGAGCTGTACAGCGTCATGACGGGCGGAAGCGAGGTGCTCAATGTGAGCTGCCGCAGTCCGCTTTACGGGGACATGGAGCTTCCGGCAAGACCAACCCCTGAGCTGATCGCACAGTATGAGGCGGTGCTGCGTGAGAATCTTTCCGAGGATCTGCGGCTGGGCTATACCCAGAAGGGCATCCAGAGGGAGGACATGCTGCTGGACATCGGCGGTTATGCTGTGAGCCAATTCGGTTCTCAGGGACAGCGGAAAAGTACGGCACTGGTGCTCAAACTTGCACAGGCCCATTTATATAATGAAAAAATGCAGCGTTCCCCCGTGGTTCTGCTCGACGATGTGATGGGCGAGCTGGACGAGAGGCGGCAGCGGCTGATTTATGATATGGTGGCGGATATGCAGGTGTTCATCACACTCTGCCACCCGTCCTCCCTGCGGCTTGCACAGAAAGGAAAGGTCTTTCTGATGGAGCAGGGAGTGCTCAGAGAAGTGGAAAACACACCGGTGTTTCCACAGTGATTGTGGAAAACTCGGTTGAAACTGTTGGAAAGTTTTTGGGAAACGACAAAAAAGCACGGTTTTGCGACACTGAGTTTCAACAGAAACAGTTGAAAACTCGGTGGAAAGTGTGGAATATTCCACGAAGCCCTGTGGAAAACCGCAGACTGCAAACCGCATTGCAAATACAGATTTGAGGAGTGTGAACATATGGATCAGCAGAATATGCAGTACGATGCCGAGCAAATTCAGGTGCTGGAGGGTCTGGACCCTGTGCGGAAACGCCCCGGTATGTACATTGGCTCGACCAGTATTGACGGTCTGCATCATCTTGTTTATGAGATCGTGGACAATGCCATTGACGAGGCACTGGCTGGCTATTGTACGGAGATCGTGGTAGAGCTTCTGCCCGGCGAGATCATCCGTGTATCCGATAACGGCAGAGGTATCCCCGTCGGCATCCATCCGACCGAGGGTATTTCGGCGGCAACGGTCGTTTATACCGTGCTCCATGCCGGCGGTAAGTTCGGCGGCGGCGGTTATAAGGTGTCCGGCGGTCTGCATGGTGTGGGTGCGTCCGTCGTCAATGCTCTGTCCGAGTGGCTGGAGCTGACGGTCAAGGACGGGAAAAATGTCCATTTCCAGCGTTTTGAACGTGGTGAATACAAGGAACCGCTCAAGGTGATCGGTGAAACCTCCGAAACAGGTACAACGGTTACATTCAAGGCGGATGCAGAAATTTTTGAAACCACGGTCTTTGATTATGAGGTACTCCTCAAAAGACTGCGTGAGCAGGCATTCCTGAATGCCGGTATCCGCATTATTTTCAGGGACACCCGAAATCCGGAGGAACTGCGTGACGAAACGCTGCACTATGAGGGCGGTATCCGGCAGTTTGTTGAGCATATCCATGCGACAAGGGGCTATGAGTCCGTTGGTGATGTGATCTATGTTTCCGGCACACAGGATGATTCCTTTGCGGAGATCGCACTCCAGTACAATGACAGCTACAATGAAATGATCATGTCCTTTGCCAATAATATCCGCACCAAGGACGGCGGCAGCCATGAGAACGGCTTCAAGAATGCCCTGACAAAGGTCATTAATGATTACGGCAGGAACTTCCAGCTGCTTAAGGAGGGCGAAACGCTCAAGGGTGATGATGTCCGTGAGGGTATGACAGCGGTCGTGTCCGTGAAGCTGACGGAATGTGAATTCGAGGGTCAGACCAAGGGCAGACTGGGCAATCCGTCCGTGCGTCCGTTTGTGGAGAAGCTCGTGCAGGAGAAGCTCATGAGCTATTTTGAGATGAATCCGGCGGTCGCAAGGGAAATTCTGGACAAGTGTCTTGCGGCAAGACGTGCAAGAGAGGCGGCAAAGGCTGCGAGAGAAACAGCACGACGCAAGTCGGCAATGGAAAGTGCATCCCTGCCGGGCAAGCTGGCGGACTGTACGGAAAAGGGCATTGAGAGAACCGAAATTTACATTGTCGAGGGTGACTCTGCGGGCGGCTCTGCCAAGGGCGGCAGAGATCGTATGTATCAGGCGATCCTCCCCCTGTGGGGCAAGATGCTGAATGTAGAAAAGGCGAGAATCGACCGTGTTTACGGCAATGACAAGCTGATGCCGGTGGTAACGGCACTGGGCACGGGCATCGGTGAGGATTTCAATCTTGAGAAGCTGCGTTACGGCAAAGTCATCATTATGGCGGATGCGGACGTGGACGGCTGTCATATCCGCACGCTCCTGCTGACATTCTTCTTCCGTTTCATGCGTCCGCTGATTGAAAACGGCAATGTGTACATTGCACAGCCGCCGCTGTACAGAGTGGCAAGGGGCAAGAAGGTGTACTATGCTTTCTCCGATGCGGAGCGTGATAAGTACATTGCGGAGCTTTCCGATGCCAGCGGCAGTTCCGCAAAGGTTGCCGTACAGCGTTACAAGGGTCTTGGTGAGATGGACAGCGAACAGCTCTGGGAAACCACGATGAATCCGGAAACCAGAACCATTATCAAGGTGACGATGGAGGACGCTGCAAAGGCGGATGAGATCATTTCGATCCTGATGGGTGACAAGGTTCTGCCCCGTAAGGAGTATATTGAAAAGAACGCTAAGAGCGTATCCAATCTTGACGTATAGTGGGGGCTCTGCCCCCACACCCCCGCCAAAGGGATGGAATCCCTTTGGAATCCCATGGCGTTTTGCCATTGCCCCCCTTTGGGGGACAAAGGCAAAACCTATGAATTGCAGGAATTGCATTCTTTTGGCAGGGAATGGGCGATACAACTCCCATGATTCATACCAAAATTGAAAGGGGCTTTCCATGCTCACAAAACAATACCACATTCCCTATGAAATGTTCCGGAATGCGTTCATTGCATTCCAGAAACAGTATGTCTATCCGAGAAGCTATGTGCTGATGGCGGTGTTCCTGCTGATCGCCGGTGTTTACGGCTATTGTGTCGTGGAGGGAACGGAGCAGCAGCGTCCGATCTACTGCATGATCGTGATGTTCTGTCTGGTGCTCGCTGCATTCCAGTGGTTCAACCCCAGAAAGATCCGCAGAAATCTCATGGAGGCGATCCGTGGGCTGGAAGAGGATCTCTACGAGTTCCGGCTCTATCCGGAATATCTGGAGATCGGCACCATCCTGCCGGAAGAAGAGCTTTCACAGGAACAGCAGGAGGCGGATGATCTCTTTGACGATACGCCGCAGGAAAATTTCTCCGGTACAAGGATCTATTACAGCAATGCTTTGAAAGTGACCGAATACAGCGAATTTTTCATCATTTATATGAAAAAGTCGAATTTCTATGTCCTGCCGAAAAAAGATTTCTCCGAGCAGGAAACAGAATTGCTGAGAACGGAATTTTCTAAGAATCTTGGAAAAGGCTTCTCCAAGAAGATGAGGTGAAATACAACATGAGTAATGAAATTGAAAACGGTACAGTGCAGGATCTCCAGAATCCGGAAAAGGTCATTCCGGTCGATATTGCGAATGAAATGCATGATTCCTTCCTTGCCTATGCAATGTCGGTCATCATTTCCCGTGCACTGCCGGATGTGCGTGACGGTCTGAAACCCGTACACCGCCGCATTCTCTATACCCTGCACGAAAACGGTCTGACCCCTGATCAGCCCTACCGTAAGTGTGCCGACACCGTTGGTGCGGTGCTCGGTCGTTACCATCCGCACGGTGATGCGTCCGTTTACGATGCCCTCGTGCGTCTGGCACAGGATTTCTCCCTGCGTTATCCGCTGGTGGACGGTCACGGCAACTTCGGTTCCGTGGACGGCGATCCGCCCGCTGCATACCGATACACAGAAGCAAAAATGTCCAAGATCTCGATGGAAATGCTCACGGACATTCAGAAGAATACCGTTCCTTTCGGCATGAACTATGACGACCGTCTGAAGGAACCTCAGGTGCTGCCCAGCCGTTTCCCGAATGTGCTGGTCAACGGCTCCGTGGGTATTGCGGTTGGTATGGCGACCAATATTCCGCCCCACAATATGGGCGAGATCATTGATGCACTCAACCTTCTGATTCAGGATCCGGACTGCACGCTGGATGATCTGATGGACTGTGTCAAGGGTCCGGACTTCCCGACCGGCGGCATCATCATGGGCAAGGCTGGCATTCGTGCAGCCTACGGCACGGGCAAGGGCAAGATCACCCTCCGTGCAAAAACCTCCATTGAGGAGAAGAACGGCAAACAGTACATCATCGTGCATGAGATCCCTTACATGGTGAACAAGGCACGTCTGGTGGAGCATATCGCAGAGCTGATCAAGGAAAAGAGGATCGAGGGTGCGACCTTCGTGCGTGATGAATCCGGCAGAGCCGGCATGCGTGTCGTTGTTGGTCTGCGAAAGGATGCCATTGCGGATATTGTCCTGAACAAGCTGTTTTCCTACACCCAGCTTCAGGATACGGTCGGCGTGAATATGCTGGTGCTGGCGGACGGTGTGCCGAAGGTGCTCGGACTCAAGGCGATTCTGGAGCATTATCTGGCATTCCAGGTCGAGGTCATCACCAACCGTGTGAAATTTGACCTCGAAAAGGCACTCAAAAGAGCACATCTTTTGCAGGGCTTCATGCTGGCAGCGGACTATATTGACGAAGTAATCGCCATTCTGCGGTCGAGCAAGACCATTGCGGAGGGCAAGGAGCGTCTGATCGAGCGTTTCAAGGAAACGGATATGTCCGCACTGCTGGACAGAGCACAGTATGACCTTTCCAAGGTGCATCTGGAGCATGCGATCGGTCTTTCCGAGGAACAGGCTGAGGCGATCGTGCAGATGCGTCTGGGTGCTCTGACAGGACTGGAGCGTCAGAAGATCTCTGACGAGCTGTACGGACTTTGCGAGAAGATCACAGATTTCGAGGAAACGCTGGCGGACAAGCAGAGAGTGTATGAGATCATCTCCGAAGAGCTGGAGGAGATCCGCAGAAAATTCAACGACAAGCGTCTGACGGAGATCACTTCCGTATCGGGCGAGGTGGATATCGAAGAGCTGATCGCAGTCGAGGACTGCGTAGTGACCTACACCAACAACGGCTATATCAAGCGAATGGCACTCGATGCCTACAAGACGCAGAAGCGTGGCGGACGTGGCGTGACGGGCATGAAACAGCGTGAAGAGGATTTCGTGAGCGAGATGTTCATCTGCTCGACGCATGACAATATCCTGTTCATCACGAACAAGGGCATGATGCACAAGCTCAAATGCTACCAGATTCCGGACGGCTCCAAGGCTTCGAGGGGCTTCCATTTCGCAAATCTGCTGAATCTGCAGGAGGGCGAGAGAATTTCCGCAATGCTGAAAACCCGTGACTTTGAGGGTGACAACTATGTTGTCATGGTGACAAAGCAGGGACAGATCAAGAGAACACCGCTGGCGGCTTACCGGAATGTCCGCAGCAAGGGTCTGATCGCCATCGGACTGAATGAGGGCGATGAGATCGCAGGCGTACGCATGACGGACGGCAGTGCACAGATCATGGTGGCGACCAGAAACGGCATGGCGATCCGTCTGGAGGAAAAGGACATCCGTGCACAGTCGAGATCGGCACACGGCGTGCGTGCCATCAAGCTGCGTGAGGGTGATGAGGTCGTATCCGTTGCAAGAGTGCGTGAGGGTGCAGCTGTGCTGACCGTGACCGAAAACGGCTACGGCAAGCGTTGTGCACTGGATGAATACCGCATTCAGGGCAGGGGCGGCTATGGTCTGACCAATTACAAGGTGGACAAGGAGAGGGGCAGTGTCTGCGGCATCAAGGTCGTGGACGAAGAGGATGACATCATCCTGATCTCCTCCGAGGGCATCATCATCCGCATCCGTGCAAGTGAGATCCGTGTGATGGGCAGAGTGTCCAAGGGTGTGCGTGTGATGCGTGTATCCGAGGGCAACAAGGTCGTTGCATTCACAAGAGCAGAGCATGAGCAGGAGGCGGAGCAGACGGAAGAGGCGGCTGAAGAAGCCCCTGAAACAGAATAAAACAAGATCAGCCCACCATTGGTGGGCTGATGCTGCAAAGAGAAGGAGGACTCCCGAATGACCAATACCTACTACCGTATTCCGATGCCCTCGCTGCATACGGAGCATCTTCGTATTGCACAGGTGTCGGATGTGCATTTCAGCAGAATGACCGGACATGACCGGAATATGCAGACCATCCAGTCCCTGCGTGAAAGCATGCAGTTCCTCCGGCCGGATGTCATTGCTGTGACGGGGGACCTCGTGTCCAGAAGCACCGGTCCCGAAACCATTGCCGATGCGGTCGCTTGTCTGCGTGAGCTGCGGAAATTTGCCCCCGTGCTCTATACCTTCGGCAACCACGAAACTGACCTTGCACCCGAAAAACGCCAGAAACTCAGCAGGGCGGCGGCAAGTGCGGACATTGCACTCCTGAACAACCGGACCATCAGCTTCGGAGGGGCGAATTTTACCGGCTTCGTCCTGCCGCAGGAATGCTACCAGAACCCCAGAGGCGGTTACAGCGGTCTGCGTGACTGCTCTGTCAATGACCTCTATGCGGCGGTCGGCATTCGTGAGAAAACCGCCTCCATCCTCCTTGCACACAACCCCCTTGCCCTGTCCGCTTATGCACAGTGGGGGGCAGATCTCGTGCTCTCCGGTCATGTGCACGGCGGTATCGTCAGACTGCCCGTGATCGGCGGCATCCTTTCGCCGGAACGGAAATTCTTTCCGCAATTTACCAAGGGGCATTACCGCATGATGCAGACACAGATGATCGTGTCCGCCGGTATCGGCAAGCTCAGAGTCGGCAATCCTGCGGAAACCGTCTGCATTGACCTTGTAAGAGGTGCGTAGGACCATGGCAGGATTCCGCAAATTCGCTATGATTCCGGCACTTTTTGCCGCCATGCTCTCCATGACCGCCTGCTCGCAGCCCTCGGAACTGCTCACGGATCTGCTCATGGAGATGGAGGAGCCGCAGGCGAAGAGCCGGACACAGCCGGAAACACAGGTGCAGCCGGAAACCATCCCTGAAACATGGACGGAACCGGAAACTGCACCGCCGGAAACGATTCCTGAAACGCTCCCTGAAACCATGCCGGAAACCGGAATATCCGCACCTTTGCAGACGGCGGAAATGCAGGCTCCCCAATCGGGTTTGCAGTACGCAACGCCGGAAATGCTGGCGTTTTTCGAGTATTTCGCCGGAATCGAGGATTGCGAAATGGCGGAGAGCATCGCAGGGGCGGACTGGGCGAATGCCCCCTATTTCACCGATTCCGAGCAGCTCAGGCTCTACCTCCATGCCGCCGTTGGCGAATGCCGGACGCAGATCCCCGTGATCGTCACTCCCAGCTGCAGGGTCACGGCTCTGGAGGAATTCGAGGAGCACCACACCCTGAGCCGGCAGGCGGAGCAGATCGACCTGACAAAGGACGGCACCCGTCTGACATTCGTGGTCTACACCGTGCAGTACACGACGGGTGCACTATGCCTGCAAGCCGAGAAAAACGGCGATTTTTCGCAGTTGGATGCACGGGATCGGGCTGCCTATCAGGAGGCTGTCCGCTTTCTGACCGAGGAACTTGACCGGTCGGCTTCCCCCTTGGAGCAGGAGCAGCAGATCCACGACTATATCTGCCGCCGCACGGTCTATGCGGACTACCCTCCGACCGAGGAGGTGCGGGAGAGTTACCGCATGGCTTCTGGTGTTCTTGTGGATGGGGAGGCAAACTGCATGGGGTACAGCGATGCTTTCTGGATGCTCGCTTCCATGGCTGGCTTTACGGTGCAGAAGGACTGCAACGAGGAGCACATGTGGAACCTCATCACGCTTGAGGACGGGCTGCATCTGGTGGATGTGACGTGGGATGATGACGGGCTGATCCTGCCGGACGGCTCGCTGACGCACACCTACCGCTTCTTCAATGCAGGAATGGACGCAGTACAGCCGGAATACCAGCTCGATGAGGGCTGCCCCACGCTCGGGATCGTGCCCTCCTGCAGCGAACATCGGCTCGATACGGGGGAGTATGTGTTGGATCAGAATTTCGGAAACTGAGTAGTATGAGGTGATACTTTGAATATACCGGAAAATATCGGAAATATGCTGAAAATGCTCGCTGATGCGGGCTTTTCTGCGTATCTTGTCGGCGGCTGTGTGCGTGATGCGTTCATGGGCACACAGCCGCATGATTTTGACATTGCCACGAATGCCCTGCCGGAGCAGATCATGGCGGTATTCGGGGAAAAAAACTGCACCGCCTATGGACGGGCATTCGGCACGGTCGGCGTGAAGCACGGCGGCGGCTTTGCGGAGATCACGACCTACCGCAGGGAGAGCGACTACACCGACTGCCGCCATCCGGCAAAGGTGGAGTTTGCGGACACGATACTCGAAGACCTTGCAAGGCGTGATTTTACCTGTAATGCAATGGCTTTTTCGCTGGAAACGGGCATTTATGACCCGTTTGGCGGCAGGGCGGACATCGAAGCCGGCGTGCTTCGATGCGTGGGGACTGCGGAGGCACGTTTTCATGAGGATGCCCTGCGGATCCTGCGTGGGCTGCGGTTCTGTGCGAGATTTGGCTTCGTTCCGGATAAAATGACGGATGCCGCTATGAGGGCAGGTGCATTCCGGCTGGAGATGATCTCGGCGGAGCGTGTGCTGACGGAACTGATGGGTCTGCTCATGGGGGAGCATGTCACGAAGGTGCTTTTGGAATATCCCCGTGTGCTGGCGGTGCGGATACCGGAAATACTCCCATGTATCGCCTTTTGTCAGCATACACGGCACCACGCATACACGGTCTGGGAGCATACTGCAAGGGCGGTGGGCGTTGCACAGAAGCATCCGGCGGTGCGGCTGGCGATGCTGATGCATGACCTTGGAAAGCCGCAGACCTTCACGAGGGATGCAAGGGGCGGACATTTCAAGGGGCATGCCGAGAAAAGTGCCGATCTTGCGGATCAAATCCTCCGGCGGCTGCGGTGTGAGAACCATCTGCGGGAGCTTGTGGTGAAGCTCATCCGCCTGCATCGGGGGATTCCGAGGAAGCTTGCGGACGTGCAGCGGCTGCTGGGTGAGCTGGAATATGACGAATTCTCGCTCCTGCTCGGGGTGCTCAGGGCGGACAATCTCTCGAAGCTGCCCGAGGGCGAGGATGCACGGGCGGCGGCGAAAATTGCGGCGGCACAGGAGTTTGCACGCAGGTGCAGGGAGGAGCAGCTCTGCTGTCGGGTGCGTGATCTGGCGGTCAGGGGCGGCGATCTGGCGGCACTTGGTCTGCAGGGTGAAGAGATCGGTCTGGCACTGCATTTTCTGCTCGATGCGGTCATTTCTGGGCAGTGCAGGAACGAAAAAAATTACTCTCTGGAATATCTTAGGAAAAATTTAAAAAATTTGGGCATTGCTCAGGAAAAATAACATAAACCAGACATATTTGTTGTGCAAGATGAACAAAAAATATCCATTTTTTTCTGCTTCCAAAAGGCAGAAAATGCTTGATTTTCGGTTTTGGGTATGGTATAATTAATTTGTGTATTACAGAATAACTATGGGACAATTATGTTTTAGAAAGGATGAAAGGTATGAAAAAGAAGAAATTAAGCAGACGAATACTGAGCAGTATGACTGCGGCGTTTCTGGCGGTGACGAGCCTTGCTTCGACGATGCCGGATGTATCATTAATGACAAGTGCGGCTGAGGAAATCAAGAATATTCCTGGAACAGTTACCACCACTGATGTGACATTGTTGCTTGGTTCTAAACCGCCTGCTGTGTTTGCGGGTGTAGATACTGTTGTAGATGCGATTACTGTTGCAGAGAACGAGTACGCATTAGGTATTGCATCGCAGTTCTCCGTGTTTATCGAAAATGATTTTATGCCAGAGGCGTGTGACTCGGAGGGGCGTGTTGCTGTTGGCGGTTCAGTGCTTCCTCAAATGGGGACCGTATACGAAATTGGTAACGGTGATTTTAACACACAGCGAGGTTTGGATTATCTTACGGATAATTTGGATTATGCACATCTTATCGTAAATGGTGAAAAGGTAAATAATCTTTGTGCATCGAGTGATAAAGACTATTACGATGAAATTGCAGATTCTTATATAAAGGTTTATCCGAAAAGATTTGTTGTTGGAACGAATACTGAAGTGACGAAAATCAGAAAAAACAATGCCACATCTGAAGATGATCTTTCTACTATTTTCCGTAGTGATGATGTGCTTGACGTAAAAGCTCAATTTAATGAGCTTAGAACCAGAAGCAAGGAACTGTCAGAAAAAGAAAATACAAACGATGATGACCAGAACGATGTGGTATGGGATACAACATTTAACTACAATAATGGTAAGGTCACCTTTGATACAGGTTTACCTAGCGATGCTGTTCAAGATGTTGTAGTTTTCAATTGTACTGCTGAAGAATGGGAAAATATCAATGATTGTATGCATTTTGAATTTTTGAACATTCCGAAACTTGAAGAACCGAGAGCAGAAATTGATGCAAATGGAAACGAAGTAGTTTGGGAATATGCGTATATTGTTATTAATATTGGTAACAAAGATGGTTCTTCTACTACAACAAGCTTGGATGTAGCCTCCAAAACAACTATTACTACTATTAATGGAATAAATATTTCAAAAGATACTACAGTAGGCGTTGATGGCGGAAAAGGCGATAACCATTATGGCGTATCCAGCTTGCTTTATAATATTTGTGATCAAAATATTACGAACGTTGGATTAGATGGAAGTTTTCAGGGTACTATTTTTGCTCCCTTTGCTGATTTTAAGGGTATTAATTATGGTCACCTTTCTGGTGCGTTGATTGCAAAGAAGTTTGAAGGTACGACTGAGTTGGGCTACCGCCCCTACACCGGTCCCTACTCCCTCCTCGGCACTGATTCCGGCTACACAATCCCGCTGGATAAGCTGACCGGTAATGCACAGCTGGCTGATGCGGTGATGGAGCTGGTTGAGGTAACACCCGATGGTGAAAAGACGATCAGTACAGTGAAAACTGCTGATGGTACTGAATTCATGCCGCTGCCTTCCCTGCTGGATTATTCCGGTGATGGTGAGAATACTGTGGGCACGGCAGTAGAAAAAGAGTATGTGCTCCGTGAAATAAGTGCACCGGAGGGCTATGTGCTCGATCGGACACAGGTCTATACTGTGAAGCTTTCTGAAACTGTTGATGCACAGGAAACATTCGGTGAAGCAGTTCTCCCGACTAAGGTGACTGTGAATATCACTGTTACCGGCGAAGGTGGTTTCAGCTATACTTCTTCCTTTACGGTAGAGGATACTTATACTGAAATAGCTGTACCGGAAAATTCTGATGCAACCGATGCTTCCGATGCGACAGAAAATTCTGATGCAACCAATGCTTCCGATGCGACAGAAAATTCTGATGCAACCAATGCTTCCGATGCGACAGAAAATTCTGATGCAACCGATGCTTCTGATGCCAATACACCGGCAGCACAGGCTGAAGCAGATGGTTATGAGCAGACACAGAGAGTGATTACACCTTTGCCAGTTACCGGACTTCCGCCCCATCTGCAGAGTAATACTGCGTTCACAATGGGATATACTGATGGAGATGTAACTTCTCTGACTGCAGGAAATCAAGTCGTTGCAATCGATGATTTTGGACAGAGTCAGGTATTTACAGTTGGCACAGGACCGAATGCGAAGAATTATTACTATGATGCAGACAGCATGATGGTGACACTTGTTCCGGCGAATGTTCCGACCTTCAGCAATGAAGCAGGTTTCATCTTTGAAAAGACTGATAATGCTGAAACGCCTGTCAGAATCAAGGGTGCGGACATTGTGATGTACAATGATACAGTTGAGCAGACATGGCATGAAGAAGACGGCAGCAATACTTATGAATACACTGTTGGTGACAAGGCAAGCGGATTTGACTGGACAACTTCTGACAGTGCAATTACAGTGGATATTGATGATGTCAGCTATGACGGTACAGAGAATCTAACAGATGTTGGCGTACGGCACACCTATGTGAATGTATACCGTATTCATGAAAAGGCTGCACCGATCGGTTACAAGACAGCGGATGATATTATTGTTGTCAAATTCGGCGATGTGATCTATTACAAGTCCGTTGCTGTCGGCGAAGCACCGGATTCTTTCCCGGTTGCAGCACAGTATCATGCTGCACAGTACCCGTGGGAACAGAGTGGTTATCAGCTGGAAGCAAACTCAGATGATGAAAATACGACAAATGGCTGGAGCAAATTCAATCTGACGGATGAAACATCCGGCAGAGTGATTTCCATGCAGGATGAAAAGATCCAGGGTGCTGAAATCCTTGTTCAGAAGATCAATGAGCAAACTGGGGCTCTGGTTGCAGGTGCAACACTGTCCCTGTATGCAGAGGACGACACATTGATCCAGACATTCACCTCCGGCACAACAGCGTCTGCACTGACTGCAACTGTTGAAGAGGACGGCAAGGTTTATGCGGCCAACGGCTACCTGATGCCGGGTAACTACTACCTGACAGAGGATGATCCACCTGAGGGCTATGTGGGTGTTGGTTCGGAAACAAAGATGTATTTCCATGTCAAGGATGATTTCTCCGTTGTGGAGGGTCTGCCGAAGTATGTTTCTACCAATAACATTGCTGCATCCACAAGCGGCAGTAAAGATCTCGAAACATTCTATGGTGCGGAATATGCAAATCAGAATATTTCGAAGATTGAAGTGATTGTATCACAGGCAAATAACGCAGGTATGCAGTTTAAGCCGGTTGGTGATAATGCAGTCGGCGGAAACTATAATCTTACAGTTGGTACAAATACCTTTGAACCTACTGATTTGTCATTCGGCGAAAATGGACGCATGAAAATCACATATTGGAATGTGACCATTGACGAGATCCGTTATTACAGTGGAGCTGGTTCAGTTGTAACTTATAATGTAGGTTATGAACTTAATTATGCGGACGGTACAACTTCTGGTCCGCTGAGCTTCACTGCAGGTGAGGACCAGTGGAGTGCATTCCAAAAAGATAGTTTTGATGCACAGGGAATCAATACAGCGAATGTAGTATCTGTGACTTTCACACTGGATGAAGGCGTGACAGCGGATCATTTTGAAGTAGTAGCAGATCAGTGGGATGACTCCAATAAGATCGTTTCTACAGATGTTGCAAATTCTGTAACACTGACACTCCCGAACGTATCTACAGCCATCATGCAGATTGGTGTGAACGGCGTAACAGGCGGCGAACAGGATACGGAGGAAGAAGATACCCCCGCAGAAGATGACACACCGCTGGAGATCCTCCTCGATGAGACCGATGAGACCGATGCGGTGACACTCTCTGTTCCGAACAGCCCGAAGGAAGTAGAAGAGGAAAAGCTGAGCATCTCCAAGACCGATATGGTAACCAGCAAGCTGCTGGTTGGTGCAAAGCTGACACTGAAGAGAATTGCAGAACTGGATGCACAAACTGACGGGTATGTAATGCTCGAAACACCTGTGACCGATGACGGCGATGAGGATACCGCTGTTAATACATGGGATTGGACAACAGAACAGCTTTATCAGACTGATGAACTGGGTAATTTTGTGCTGGATGATCAGGGCGAGAAGATCCCGGTTGTGGATGCAGAGGGCAATCCTGTTGGCAAGGTGCATGAAATTGCAATGCCGGCGGATGGTATCTATGAACTGACGGAAGTTGCTGCTCCGATGGGTTATCAGACGGCTGAAACCGTTTACTTTGAAATCAAGGACGGCAAGGTCACAAACAATCTCGTAAAGATCGTGACAACAGAAAATTCTGACGGCTCTGTAACAACCTCCGTTGTTGTGGAGGAAACAGAAACGGAAGCAGGCAATGCAGTTGTAATGGAAGATGCACCGTTTGTAGAAATCTCTAAGGTGGAAATCGTAGATGGTGCGTCCACTGAGATCGCAGGTGCACAGATCACATTCAATAAGCTCGTTGTGGATGTGACCTATGCAGAAGAGGATACAGAACAGACAAATCCGATCTATTCTGTTGTTTATGCACAGGAATCGGAAGAAGATGAAGCAGAACTGCTTTCTGAACCGATCGACAGCTGGACATCCGAAGCGAACAAGACACATGTCATTGATCAGACACTGAAAGACGGCTTCTATCAGCTGCATGAAGTGGCAGCACCGGACGGCTATCAGGTAACAACGGACATCTTTGTGAAGATTGAAGATGGTCTGGTGACTGGCAGATATGAGATTGACAAAAATGATGTACTGACACTCGTAAATGAGAAAATGACACAGAAGCTGAATCTGACGGATGAAAAGTCCATCATCAACATCAGCAAGAAGGCAGTTGGCGGTGAAGATGAGCTTCCCGGTGCAGTACTGACACTGACACTGACAGAAGCAACCAAGTCCGAGATGGATGCGGAAGATTTCACAGGTCTGACAAATGTACTGGTGGGGGGCGTGGCTCCGTCCACACGGGATAAGACCGTGATCATATGGACTTCCACAAATAATCCTGCAGTGCTGACAGGTCTGCCGGATGGTAAGTATACACTGGAAGAAACAGGCGACACATTCGAGGCTGAAGACGGCACAGTATATGAGGTTCTGACAAGTACATTTGAATTCACCATCAAGGATGGTGTAATTACAGAACCTGGCAAGGTTGTTGAAGACGAAACTAATGGTTCTTATGAAGCAACCAGCGATAATGTGATCGTGGTAAGCGACGCTGCAAGAGAAGCTGCAGATGTGGTGATTTCCAAGAAAAAGCTTCTGGGCGAAGAATATGTGAATATTCCGGATGCAGTACTGACAATTACTGCAATGAAGGAAGTTGCTGGGGAAGACGGCAGCGTTTCCTATGTTACCGATGAAGATGCAGATATCACCACTGGTATATCCGCAACAAGGGCAGCAGACAGCACAGTGTATATACTTGATATGGATGAGAACGTTAAATATAGATTCTCCTACACATCCAGCGACAGCGATATCGTACTGAAGGGTCTGACTCCGGGTGTTTACCAGATGGTAGAAAACACTGCTCCGGCAGGTTATGCAAAGGTATCCGTATTCTACTTTGTTGTGGATGCAACCGGCAAGGCAGATATACTGGATGCAGGCGATAATGATGGTACAGTTACTGCTGAAAACGGCGTACTGACACTGATTGACAAGGTTCTGACAGCAACCATCAGCAAGAAGGACATCACCAGTGACGAGGAAATTGAGGGTGCAACCCTGAAGGTTAGAGCAAAGGACGGACAGAACCTCAATGGAGTGACTTCTGAGAATAACACTCTGACATATTATGATGCAGAGGGTAAAGAAGTTACAGAAATCACAGACGATACAGTGATTGCTGCAATCAGTTTTGTTTCTAAGGCGGAGGATACCAAGCTGAGCATGCTGCCGATTGGCGAGTATGAGCTGACAGAAACACAGGCACCGGATGGTTATGCGATTTCTGAGGAAACAGTCGTATTTGAGATTGATGCATATGGCAAGGTAACCGGCATGACAGAAATGTCCGATGATCGTGAAGTATTCATTGCAAAGATGGATATTGCGAAGGCAAACTACATCGCAGGTGCAAAGCTGAAGCTGACAGCAGAAAATCCGCTGACAGCAGAGCAGATCAAACTGATTGAGGCAGGTTATTACGAAGAAGAAACCAACGAAGAAACCGGCACAACAACCAAGACATGGAAACCCGTGACCGAGGGTGTTACTATTAACACAACCGACATCAGCTGGGTATCCAATGGCAAATATGATCTGGTAATCCGCAATCTGCCGGATGGCAATTACACACTGGAAGAATCCGGTGATTCCATCGTTGGCGAAGACGGCGAGATTTACAATGTTCTGACAAGCACCTACAGCTTCACAATTACTGGCAATCAGATTGGTACAGTCACACCGGACAGCGAAGAAACTTCCGGCGGTAAGGTTGAGACAGATGGTGTACACAGAATCGTAGTAAGCGATGCACAGAAGGAAAAGAGCTACCTGACAATCTCCAAGCAGGATATCGTAGACAGCAAGGATGTCATTGGTGCAGAGCTGATTCTTGAACAGGTTGCGACCGAAACGACAGCAGCAGAGGGTGACGGAATCACTTACAATGTTACCTCAAAGGTGACAGAATGGACTGCTTTGGCAAAGTACACAGAGGTAACGACCGTCAATGAAGCAGGTGAAACTGTTACAACAACAGTTGTTGCAACTGATGAAAACGGCAATCCTGAAGCAGTACAGAGAAACATCTCGATGCCGGACGATGGTATTTACCGTCTGACAGAAGTGACTGCTCCCGATGGTTACCAGAAGGCAGAGGAGATCTTCTTTGAGATCGAGAATGGCAAGGTGACCAAGTACTACGAAGAGGTCATTGACGAAAACGGCAAGGCAACGCTGAAGGAAATCAAATTTGATGAAGAGGATTCTCCGATTGCGGCAGATCATGTGATCATGTTTGATTCTCCGAGTGTGACCATCTCCAAGGTAGATATGGATGGTAACGAAATCGGCGGTGCAGAGATTACATTCAATCGCATTGAAGTGGTAGAATCCACGGATGCTGACAACAATGTAACTGTAACAGTACAGACTGAAACAAATGAAGAAGAGGTCAACATCAAGGTAGCAGAAGCAATTGACAGCTGGACATCTGTAGAAGGTGAGACCCACACCATCATCCGCAACAAGGATGCAGAGGATGGGACTTACAACCAGCAGCTCGAGGATGGCTACTACCAGCTGCATGAAGTGGCAGCACCGGACGGCTATCAGGTAACAACGGACATCTTTGTGAAGATTGAAAATGGTCGGGTAGTAGGCAATTATCAGCTGAATAAGGACTGGACGCTGACAAAGCTGAATGAAGAGGCTTTACAGCATCTGGAGCTTGAGGATAAGAAGTCCGAGATTGAGATCAGCAAGGTTGGCATGACAGATGGTGCACCGGAGCTTGAAGGTGCAGTTCTGACAATCTATGACACAGAGGATAATGTAGTTGAACTGGATGGAACTCCGCTTCAACACACCTCTGCAATTGGAAGCACATGGACAATTACCGGCATTCCGGACGGTACCTATGTACTGAAGGAAACAGGTGATGTAGTTAAGGACGAGAATGGAATTCTGTATGAGGTAACCAATACCAGCTTCCAGTTTGTAGTTGAGAATGGTGTGATCGTAGATTCTAAGAAGCTGGGTGATGATGATGAAAAGGCTGGCTTTGAAGTTTCCAGAGATGACAAGAATGCTAAGGATGTCATTACGATCAGTGATGCGAAGAAGACAGTCACAATCTCCAAGATTGACTTTGCAGGCAACGAGGTTGTTGGTGCACAGCTCAAGATCACTTTCATCAATGAGAAAGGCGAGGAGACAGTACTCGACAGCTGGGTATCCGAGGCAGGCAAGAATCATGAGATCACCAACCTGACA
>JAFTQJ010000026.1 GCA_017462785.1 Oscillospiraceae bacterium
GGCTTCGCCCCTTGACCCCACGACCTTTTTGAAAAAAGGTCGATCAAAAACTTTTGTCCTTGCCTTCGGCTTCAAAAGAGTGGTTTTTCAACAGACTCCATGTCCGCTGTGAAGCGGACATTTCTGATAGTATTACTTCTGCGGAAGCTCCGGCAGGACATCCACCAGCTTCAGACCGCATCTGTCCGCCATCGTTCTGCACGCCTCGATCATGCCACGGTTGTCCAGACGATCGGGCGTGTGGGCATCAATGCCGATTATGGCGGTGTTTCCGACCTCTTTGGCGATCCGCAGAAAACGCTCCGAGGTGTAATGCCGCTTCTCCACCACGCCGAGGAGGTTGATCTCCACGGGGATGTCCTTGGATTTGAGATATTCGCACAGGCGGCGGTATTCACGGTCATACACCGCCGTATCCCCGATGAAATTGAAAAGGTCGGGGTGGGCAAGGTACCGGTAGCGTCCGGTTTCCATGCCCTCGATGCAAAGATCAATGTATTTCCGGAACATTGCCTCATCCGTGAACGGAAAGCCAGTATATGCCCCGAACGGCTCACGCTCCAGAAAATGCTCGCCAAGGATCATATAATCCACCGGATAATCCGCAAGCAGTTTGTCCTGTGCCTCCATCAGCTCGGGGATGTACTCCGATTCAAAGCCGATATAGATGGTGATGTCCTTGGCGTACTCCTTTTTGAGATCCGTCAGGGAGGTGAAATACTCATCCAGCTGGGAGGGGAGCATTCTGGTGTGGGATACATGTCTGTCATCGAACACCCACGGGCAGTGATCCGCAAAGCCGAGCACCTTGATACCGCCACGGATAGCGTGTTCCACATATTGTCTGTCCTCACCTGCTGCGTGATGACAGCGTGCTGTGTGGGTATGGTAATTGGCAAAAAGCATGTGTATCAGTCCTTTATTATAGTATTACTGTTTAGCAGTCATCAGCTCTCCAATGACCAGCAGCGGAGAGCAGAGGAGCATCCAGCCGTAGGCACATGTCAGGATTGTGTAGATGACCTTGCCTTTTTTGGATTCTGTTCGCCTGCGGTTATAGAAGCTTACAGCAAACAAAGTACCGACCGCCGCGATCCAGCAGAGTACATGGAGAATGCCTGAGGTCACAGTCCAGGGGATCACAAACGCCGCACCGAGCAGATAGCCCCAGTTGTATTTAAAAAACTTCATGAATGAACACTCCTTTCCAACTCCTATTATACTGCATTTCCGCCCCTTTGTCAAACTCCGCAAAATATTTTTATACTCTCCTGCAACTTTTTCTTTACAAGCGGCAAAAAATATGCTATAATAAAGTTGTCGGTATTTTCAGACAGTTGTCCGCCAGTGGCGGTCAATTGTACAAAATGCTCCGACTGCAAAATAACAGGCATGGAGGAATTATGATGGAAAAAATCAGAATCGGCATTGCAGGCTACGGCAACCTCGGCAAGGGCGTGGAGCTTGCGATCGGACAGAATGACGATATGGAGCTTGTGGGCGTATTCACCAGACGTGACCCTGCAACCGTGAAGCTGATGACACAGGGCGTTCCGGCATACCGCATGGACGATGCGGAGAAAATGCAGGATGCCATTGACGTAATGATCATCTGCGGCGGCAGTGCGACCGATCTGCCGGAGCAGACACCGGCACTGGCGAAGCTTTTCAACGTGATTGACAGCTTTGACACCCATGCAAGAATTCCGGAGCATTTTGCAAACGTGGACGCTGCCGCAAAGGAAAGCGGTCATCTGGCAATGATCTCCCTCGGCTGGGATCCGGGTCTGTTCTCCCTGAACCGCCTGTATGCGGAGTCCATTCTTCCCTGCGGCAAGACCTATACCTTCTGGGGCAAGGGCGTGAGTCAGGGTCATTCCGATGCGATCCGCAGAGTAGCAGGTGTGAAGAAGGGCATTCAGTACACCGTACCGGTGGATGCAGCGATGGAGGCAGTCCGCAGCGGTGCACAGCCGGAGCTGACAACCCGTGAAAAGCACGAGAGAGTGTGCTATGTGGTTGCACAGGAGGGGGCTGATCTGGCAGCGATCGAGAATGAGATCAAGACGATGAAGAACTATTTCGACCAGTACAACACGACTGTGAATTTCATTACAGAGGAAGAATTTGACGCACAGCACACGACCATGCCGCATGGCGGATTTGTCATGAGAAGTGCAAAGACGGGAGCAGGCGAGAAGAATCACCAGATGATCGAGTATTCTCTGAAGCTCGACTCCAATCCGGAGTTCACCGCAAGCGTGCTGGTTGCCTATGCAAGAGCACTGCACCGCATGAAGGCAGAGGGCATGACCGGCTGCAAGACGGCGTTCGATGTCGCACCGGCATATCTGAGCCGCATGAGTGCAGAGGAGCTTCGTGCACAGATGCTGTAAAAATATCCCCCTCCTGAAACAATTTTCAGGAGGGGTTTGACATTTGGGGGAGAATGTGGTATAATGGTGGGGTGGAGTTTGGCGGAACTGGCAGACGTGCTGGATTGTGGGTGTGTTGCTACAGTGCATTTTCCCTGCAAGCTCTGACAAATTAAATTGAGAGCAAAACAAAATATGCGAGTATGGCGGAACTGGCAGACGCACCAGATTTAGGTTCTGGCGGAGAGATCCATGCAGGTTCGATTCCTGTTACTCGCACCAATGAGAAATCCCCTAACACAGGGGATTTCTGCTTGTAGAAAAAGTCCTTTTTCTTAGGGTTGGGCATCCTGTAACTGCCCCCACCCCAACCCCTCCCCCAGAGGGGGAGGGGCGATATTGCGAGGGTACTGCGTA